>CAMDPJ010000117.1 GCA_945903925.1 Chryseobacterium gleum | reverse complement strand
CTAAATACAATTGAAAAGTAAGATAGTTTTGTTGTGAGATTTTGAAGTTGATGTTCATTTTTTTTATTTAAAATACCCCATATCCATCATATATTTCCAAACTCTCTCTGGCACAAAATACTGCACATTTTTGTTTTCTTTGATGGCTTGTCTGATGAAAGTTGAAGAAATTTCTACTTGCGGTGCAGCAGTGATTTTTACTTTAGGATGTTGGTGAAATGGTGTTTTTTCGCAGTTCGGACGAGGATAAACCAATAAATCACATTGCTCTAAAATACGTTCGTAGTTTTTCCATTTGTGGAAAGTAGCCAGATTGTCTTCGCCAATAATTAATGAGAATTTATTCTTAGGATATTTCTCTTTCAAATGCACCAAAGTGTTGATGGTGTAGGATGGTGCAGGTAAATTAAATTCTATGGTTGATGCTCTAAATCGTGGTTCTGCATCTATGGCTTCTAAAACCATTTGGTATCTGTCGTTTTGATTGAGAAGAGAAGCTTTTTCTTTTAAAGGGTTGTGCGGACTAATTACAAACCACAATTCTTTGATGCCGGTATATTCAATCATGTAATTTGCAATGGCCATGTGACCGTTGTGAATTGGATTGAAGGAACCAAAGAAGAGTCCGATGTTTTTCATTTGGTTTGAAGTTTAGGACAATAGTTTCTTCGGAGTACCTCAGAATGACATACTGTGTGAAAAATAACTGTGGTTGTCATCCTGAGGTACTCCGAAGGAACTATCGTCATACTAGTAACTTTTATTTCCTTGATAAAAACTCTCCCACCATCTCCTCTGCCTTAGCAAAAGCACTTTCTAAATGGTCGTTCAGAATAACTTTATCGAATAGTACCGATTTTTGCAATTCTACAGGAGCTTTGCCCATGCGGCGCGCTATGCTTTCTGGCGTTTCTGTTTCGCGTTGTTCTAATCTTTCGAGCAATGATTCTACAGAAGGCGGCATTACGAAAACAGCTAAGGCCCTTTCTCTAAATACTTTTTTAAGGTTGAGTCCGCCATCTACATCCACATCAAAAATAACATGGTGTCCGCTTTTCCAAATGCGTTCTACTTCTGTTTTTAATGTACCGTAAAAATTATCTTTGTACACTTCTTCCCATTCTACAAACTCATCTAATGAAATACTTTTTTTGAATTCTTCTAGAGAGATAAAATAGTAATCTTTTCCGTGAACTTCACCTCCACGTTGAGCACGTGTGCAAGCAGAAATAGAGAATTCTAATTTAAAATCTTTGCTCAACAAATGATGCACAATAGTTGTTTTTCCTGCGCCAGAAGGAGCAGAAAAAATAACCAGTTTGCCTTTATGTTGATTAGAGGACATTTAAACTTTGTTCTTTAATTTTTTCTAACTCATCCTTCATCTGCACCACCATTTGTTGCATATCGGCATCGTTCGATTTAGAACCTATGGTGTTGATCTCTCTTCCTATTTCTTGTGCGATGAAACCTAATTTTTTACCCGGATTCTCTTCTTTTGCTGTAACAACGAAATAATCTAAGTGACTTTTCAATCTTACTTTTTCTTCGCTAATATCCACCTTCTCAAAATAGTAAATTAACTCTTGCTCGAAACGATTTTTATCTACCGTTACTTCTTTCAATTCGGCAATGGCTTTCTCTTGCTTCTCACGAATTTTAGCCACTCTTATTTTGTCTAAAGGATCTATTTGCGTGAGGTAAGTATCAATGTTTTTGATGTGCGAAAACAAATCGTTTTCCAACACTTTTCCTTCGGTATTTCTAAAATTATCTAAGTTCTTAAGTGCTTCGTTGGTGGCTTTTTTAATAGCTTCCCACTCGTTTTCATCAATTTCTTCTTTGCCTGTGCTGCCAATAACCTCGGGCATTCGCAAAATTAGCGATAACATTTCTTCGCTCATTTTATCGCCCACCGAAGGTTCTAATTCTTTAATTTGATTGAAGTAAGAAAGTGCTAATTCTTTGTTGATTTTAACGAGGTTGTTTTCTGTTGATTCTACCGATAATAAGAAATCAATTTTACCGCGATTCAACGATTGAGAAATGATGTTTCTCAAATCTATTTCCTTCGATTTATAGCTCGAAGGTAATTTCATGAAAATATCAGATTGTTTGCTATTGAGCGATTTCACTTCAATAGTAATGACCTTGCCCGCTAAACGAACTTCGCCTTTTCCAAACCCTGTCATCGATTTAATCATGTAAGCTGCTTTTTAGCAAACATAAGAATAAATTTATTCTTTGCCCACTAAGTACACGCCTACAAAGATGAGTGCGGCTGCAAACAAGGCCGAAATGGAGAGTGATTCGTTGAGCCACAACATCGCCAATCCTGCAGCAATTATGGGTTGTACGTACAAGTATGAGCTTACCAACGAAGATGAAACCCAGCGCAAGGCTAATATGTTGGGCACATAGCCAAAAAAGGTAACAATGGCCGATGCGTAGATGAAGGCCCACCAAACCTCGGTGCTGAAATTCCAATTTACGTCCATGGTTTCTTCATAGCCAAAAGGGATGAGGAGGATGAGTCCGAGTAGGAAAATCCATTTCATCAATGTAATCGTGTCGTACTTGGTAATTAATGGTTTTACAATTACGATGTACAAGCCAAACAATATCGAATTCACAAATATCATAGTGTTGCCGTACAATCTATCTGGCGCGTTGTGATTGCCTTCTTTTTGCATGATGATTAAGATGGCGCCCAAACAGCCTAAAGCAATGCCAATGAATTTGTTTTTGGTGAGCTTTTCTTTCAAGATAACTGCTGCGAAAAGCATTACAATAATGGGGTTGGTGGTCATGATAAGTGAAGCATCAATAGGTGATGTATTTACTGCTCCTTGAAAAAAACACAATTGGTTGAAAGCTGAACCACAGAAGGCACAAAGAATAATACGCAACCAATCTTCTTTATCAATTTTTTTGCCTTTAACGAAGAGTGATGCTATCCAAAAGAAAGCTACCGCCATGATAGTTCGCATCAATACCAATCCACTCGGACCAACAGGGTTTGGTGACACAAATTTGATGATGACATAGTTGGAGCCATACACCAAAGTAACCATGATTAGAACAAGATGTGCGAGTAGTTTTTTCGACATTACTTCTTCAACTTGCTTTTCACCGCTTCGGTCACTGCTTTGGCATTGCCAATAAAAATTTCGTTATCGATAACGCTCACCGGTCGGCGTAAGAAGGTGTATTCTTCTAAGATTAATTTTCGGTAATCTTTCTCCGTTAATTTTTTATCGGCCAAACCCAAAGCTCTATATTTCATCGATTTTCTGCTGAACAAAGCCTCGTAACTTCCAGCCAATTTCGCCATGAAATCTAGTTGTTCTGGCGTTATTTTTTCTGTTTTGATGTCTTGCAATTCTACTTCCTTAGAAGGATTTACTTCATCGAGGATTTTCACGCAAGTGGAGCAAGTCTTTAGGTGGTATATTTTCTTCATGACTCAAGTTTAGATATTTTATTCGAAGTAAATACAATATTTTTGAGAGGAAAATAGTTTGGCCTCACCCCAACCCTCTCCAAAGGAGAGGAAGTAAGGAAAAATTAGTGCCCTGTACTTCTCCCACCTCCCTCTCCTTTGGAGAGGGTTGGGGTGAGGCCAATTAAATCATTATTGTGAAGCATCTACTTGTTGCCTTTTGCCTTCTTACTTTTGCCTTAAAGGCCGATCATTACATAGGGGCCAATATTTCGTACAAATCGTTGAGCAGCATGACTTTTCAAGTTACAGTTACCGCCTATCAAGATGCACATCATGTGGCAAGTGATAAAAATTCGATTACTATTTATTGGGGCGACAATACTTCTTCTTCTATTCCAAGGATTAATGGCGCTGGTAGCGGTGTTTTGCTTAATCCCGATATCAAAAAAAGTGTTTTTGTGGGCACGCATCAATACAGCGAAGATGGAAATTATAGAATGTATATTTCTGAAAGTTATCGTCACTCAAGTATTTTAAATATTGCTAACGGACAGTCTTCTACCACAAAATTATATGTAGATGCTGTTGTGCCTGTGCATAGCGACCCCAATATTTGCGTGAACAATTCGGTGGAGTTTCAGATTGATCCTATTTTCTATGCCAACAAGAATTTAGCTTATACAGTTAATCCTGGCGCTTACGATACAGATGGCGATAGTTTGGTTTTCGAGCTGGGTGAGTGCAGAGGCGCTAATGGAATAAAAGCCAGTAATTATTTTGCGCCTTCGCTAACTACTGTAAATCCGTTGAGCGGAACTTTAAGTTGGTCGGTGCCTTTTATTGGGGATTACAGCTTTTGTATTTTGGTGCACGAGTACCGAGATGGCAAAAAAATAGGCAGCACATCAAGCGATTTTGTGGTGAGTGCAAAGCAAGATTATGCTGTTAATTCTGTGTTTACTTCGGCAACAAATTTCACATTAAATCCAGCCGATTTATTGCATTATCATGTTGATATGAGTTTCCCTTCTGCCACCAATTTAACTTACACATTTTGGAACAATACTTTTGGCGGTGTAACGCAAAAAACAAAGTTGGGCGCAACATCCGTGCAAGATACCATCGACTGGACTACCACAAATCTTGATGCGAAGAAAGGTCCGTATATTTTTGTGCATCGAATTCAAAATATCACAGCCGGTAAAATTTTCACTAAAGATTACGCAGTTTTAGTGCATGTTTATGGAGATTTACCGCTTGCTTGCACAGTACCCGATATTTCTGAAGTTGTACCTGTAGCGCCCGAGTTGTTTGATTTTTCTGTAGCTCCAACAATTTTCGATCAATATATTTGGGTGAATGTTGGCGATAAAGCAGGAGCTGAAATTTACTTGTATGATGTTCAAGGAAAATTACTTGAAAAATACACCGATTTTGAAGCGAAAACAGTGCAACTTGACTTTTCTACATTGGCTTCTGCCATGTACGTTTTGGTTTTGAATGTAAACAATAAAACAATATTAACGCAACGATTGATAAAGAGGTAATTGTAGCTTTTCAAGGATGCAATAACTAACTTCTCCCTCTTAGAGAAGAGGGCGTGTGTAAATGCTTGTGGGTGGGAGGGAGATGGAATTTGTTCTTTCATTACGCTTTATTTGTTATAACTATCCATCTCCCTGCAGCGCGCAAGGCTAAATCGCACCCCTCTTCTCTAAGAGGGAGAAGTAAGTGATGCAAAGCTGGAAAAACTTTGCTTGAAAAGCTGAATATTGCTCTTCCCAATATTTTAATCTATCATTGTACATATACAAAAAATTATGGCCTTAATTAAAGCAGTAGAAGGAAAATCACCTCAGTTTGGTAACGATTGTTATATCGCAGAAAACGCAACGATAGTGGGAGATGTAGTGTGTGGAGATCAGTGTAGTTTTTGGTTCAATGCTGTCGTTCGAGGAGATGTGCATTACATCAAAATGGGCAACAAAGTTAATGTTCAAGATGGCGCATGTATTCATGCTACATATCAAAAATGTCCCACCAACATTGGTAATAATGTATCAATTGGTCACCACGCCATAGTGCACGGCTGCACAGTAAAAGACAATGTTTTAATTGGTATGGGCGCTATCGTAATGGACAATTGCATTATCGGCGAAAACTCTATCATCGCCGCCGGAGCAGTAGTTACAGCAGGTACTATTGTTGAACCTGGTTCTATCTTCGCTGGAGTTCCGGCTAAATTCATAAAGAAAATTGATGAACGTTTGCAAGAAGGGGAGATTAATAGAATTGCGAATAATTATGTGAAGTACAGTGGGTGGTTTAAATAGGTAGAGTGAGAGTTGGTTTCGAGTAGGGCAATAGTTCCTTCGGAGTACCTCAGGATGACATACAATGCCCGTCAATACTGTGGTTGTCATCCTGAGGTACTCCGAAGGAACTATTGTCTACACGTATGAATTACCTCCACAAATCCACTTCCTTCAATTTCACCTTCCCACCAAAGAAAATCTTAGTTGACTCTTCGAAAGATTGCGTGTAATCGGAAACATAGAATTCGTGTTTCGGGTTGGATTTTTTAGAGAGCAGTTTTTGTTCTTTTAGAGAATCTTTTACTGCATTGGCAACGATATCGGCGCTGTTGAGAATCTTTACTTTTTGCTTTTTCTTTTTGTAGACTGCTTCAATTTCTTTTTGAATCAAAGGGTAGTGGGTACAACCCAAAATCAAGGCATCAATATTTTTAAGTGAACTCTTCTCGAGGTAAGCAGAGATAATCGTTTTACTAATGTTGTTATTGAAAAAACCTTCTTCAATCATGGGCGCCAATAGCGGAGTAGCCAACGAGTTGGTGGTGATTTTAGAATTGGCTTTGGCAATCAACTTTGGATACACACGTGAGTTGATGGTTCCCTTAGTACCAATTAAGCCTATAGTTGATTTGTTGAAGTGAGAAGCGACATAATTTACCACTGGGTCGATTACGTTGATTACAGCAATGTTTTGAACGTGTTCTGCTGTTGATTTACGCGCTGCTGCCGATGCGGTGTTGCAAGCGATAACGATAATCTTACATTTTTTCGACAACAAAAAATCGGAAATTTTCTCAGAATAAAACTGAATAGCACTTGCCGATTTATCGCCATAAGGAACGTGTGCCGTATCGCCAAAATAGATCAACTTCTCATTGGGTAATAGCTTTTGAAGAGCAGAAGCGACGGTGAGTCCGCCAATGCCCGAATCAAATATTCCTATGGCTTGTTCTGGTTTTGACATAAAAAAGTCCCGAATTTCTTCGGGACTGATTTAAATTATTTTGCTCTTGGTGCAGTTGCTGGTTTAATAACTATACCCAATTCTTTTTTAACTAAATCGGTAATGTCAGTTCCACTTGTAGTATCTACATACAATAAAGTGCTAGAATCAACCACGTAAGTGTATAAATTTGCTTTTGCTACTTTCTCAATTGCTGCTTTTACTTTCTTTTGTAAAGGCTCAAACAATGTAACTTGCTCTTCTTGTAATTTAGCATCTGCTGCTTGAGAGAATTGAGCAAACTCTTGTTCTTTTGATTGCAACATACCTGCTTCCATTTCAAGTTGACTCGGACTCAAAGTTGCTTTTTTAGCTTCTAAAGCTTGAGCCGCTGTCATGTATTCTGTTTTCATTTTTTCTAATGTTGTTCTAAAGTATTCCTCATCGCCTCTAATGCGCATTTCTACTGTATCTCTTTCTGGCATGGTTAAGAAAATATCGTTTGTATTTACATAGCCGAATTTCATTTTCTGT
>CAMDPJ010000116.1 GCA_945903925.1 Chryseobacterium gleum | reverse complement strand
AGCCAAGGTAAATTGTTTGGCTTGCTCTATTGCGTTTTGGCCGGTTGAACCATCTAGTACCAACAACACTTCATGAGGTGCGCCGGGAATGACCTTTTCCATCACCTTTTTAATTTTAGTCAACTCATTCATCAATCCCACTTTGTTGTGCAATCGTCCCGCCGTATCAATAATCACCACATCAATATCTTTTGCTTTAGCCGATTGTAAAGTATCGTAAGCCACAGAAGCAGGATCGGCATTCATACCTTGTTCAACGATAGGCACGTCAACACGAGAAGCCCATATTTTAAGCTGGTCTACAGCCGCAGCACGAAAAGTATCTGCAGCTCCCAGCATTACATTTTTACCAGCCTTTTTATATTGATAAGCAATTTTACCTATGGAAGTAGTTTTACCAACACCATTAACCCCTACCACCATTATTACGAATGGTTTTTTGTCGGCAGGAAGATCGAAATCACCGCCATCTTTCGAATTATTCTCTTCGAGTAAAGCAGCAATCTCCTCTCTTAACAAACCATTGAGTTCGGAAGTACCAACATATTTATTTTTGGCAACCCTAGCTTCAATTCTTTTAATGATTTTAAGAGTAGTTTCTACGCCTACATCTGAAGTGATGAGCACTTCTTCCAGATTATCTAAAACCTCAGCATCAACGGTAGATTTACCAGCAACTGCACGTGCTAGTTTAGAGAAAACACTTTCTTTTGTTTTCGCCAAACCCTCATCGAGTTTTTCTTTTTTATCTTTTCCGAAGAGGCCGAAAAAAGCCATATATATTCAATTAAAAAAGCCCCTATCTTTCGACAGAAGCTTTTTGTAAAGATTTTGTTTTCACAATTACTTGCCAGCCAAAACTGAAGCAACCATTTCATTGGGTACCATTTCTTCCTTGAAAGAATAAGCACCTTTTGGTGATTTAACTAATTTAATCACTTTGGTAAATGATTTACCAGTTGATTTATCTTTAAAGCTCGCTACCGTTTTCTTAGCCATGACTTAATTATTTAATTTCTTTATGAATAGTATATTTCTTAAGGACTGCGTTGAATTTTTTCAACTCAATTCTATCAGGAGTATTTTTCCTGTTTTTAGTAGTGATATAACGTGAAGTGCCTTTTTCTCCTGAGGTTTTATGCTCAGTGCACTCTAAAATCACTTGTATCCTGTTGCCTTTCTTTGCCATTATCTTAACTTTTTAAGGACGGCAAATGTAATAATAAAGAATTAACCACACAAGATTTTTAAAAATAATTCTATTGAATTGTATCTCCGGCACCAATCGCGAGCGAACATCTATGCTGTTCCTTATATTTGCTGGGCATTTCAGAGTAAGTCCAAAGAGCCGTATTGTTAATCTGAACCTTGATTTTATGTGCGTTTGAATAACTAAAAACCGAATCGAGAAGATTTTTGCATTGGTAAACGCTGTTTAAACCGTCTTCTTCTTTGAAATACAACTCATATTGCTGAGCGGGTTCCAACACAATAGAATCTTTACTTAAATTTAAAGACGAAGCATAAACTTTAACGCTTACTTGTTCGGGCAATTCGTTGAACAGAACGATTTGATAGCTAGTGCTTTTCTTACACGAAAAACAACTAAACAATAAAAGGGAAAAGAAAAATGATTTTACAATCATTTAAGCAAGCTTCTTTAAAGTGGCTTCGCACATTTCGCCCACATTTTTAAATTCACGGATTTCTGCAGTGGTGAATTTCACTTTAAAATGTTTTTCAATGGCTACAACAATTTGAATATGACTTAGCGAATCCCATTCTTCAATATCGGCAGCAGTAGATTCGTTTGATAACACTAAATCATCCTTATCTAGCACATCTTTAAATATGACTTGGTATTGCGAGATGATGTCATTTACGTTCATAAAACAATTATTTATGTGTGAAAATAGTGTTTAATTTTTGATAAAGCTTGATTACACCTTTTTGATTGAGGTGATCATAATCAATGAAGTCGTCAGCTGCAAAAGATGTGTCCTCATATAAATTATAGTAGGAATCATCAATACCTTCTTCTTTTAGGGCAAACATTATCATGTCTTTAGCCCTATCTATATTCTTCTTCACAGAATTCAAGCGGTAACATTCCATTTTAGGAGTAGTAATGATGAGCAGTTCTATTTTATTCATTTTACACAGCGCAATCATATTGGATAAATAGGCTACATTCTCGAACAACAAATCGGAATTGAATTTAATAGAAGAGTGCTCTATCGCCCTTCCTTTACAATCTTCATCACTTAAAGCATCATTACCCAATGGAATATAAGGAATGCCGCTTGCCTGACCGCCCTTCATTTTTACGGGATTACTTAGCTCAGCATCTTTAAACAAATAAGATATATCTCTGTTTGATCGAAAAAAGGCAGAAGCCCCCATCAATCGATTGGTGAAACCGTCATCATACAAAGTATCAAGGTATTTATAATACTGCTTGTCAATATAGCCTTCACCCGAAAGCATTTGGTTGTATCCTAAAGCATCAAAATCTAAACACAAAATAACGCGTTGAATTTTCGCACCATCTTTTACGATTTTGCGAAGGACCATATTTTCACGAAATAAATCTTGTCCGCCAATGGAAAAATTTACCACATATTTTGAAGTGTCGGGATAATAATCATCGAGCATCAAGGCATGCGAGCTACCTAAAACAACAACTATAGAATCGTTTTTATATAAATCGTAATTCTCAAAAATTTGATCGGCCGCCGTTTCAAACTTGCTGTATTTTTTCTCAATGCAGAAAGCTGTGAATGCCAATACCAGCAGTAAAACAACAATTTCTCCTATGAGTTTTAATCCTTTCATTTTTTAAAATTGAAAATAGACAAAATTCTGTTTTTCAAATATTCCAAACATGTAAATGAGTAGCAATAAAGTAAAAAAAGAAACGTAGCTAATCAACCTATTGCTTAGTAAAGAAAGTGCTTTGCTTTTATATGCCATGTATAAACGCTCGCTAAACATTACTACCATAATGGAAATCAGACAAATAACATAAAATGTTTTAGTAAAAAGGGGCACACCGAAGAAGTGATGAATATTTATATTGGAACTATGAGAAATAACATAAAATGCGTCAGATATTTTATCTGCCCTAAAGAAAATATATGTAAAACAGACAAACGTAAAAGTGATAACCCAGCTTAATGGATTGTAAATGAAAGCAGGAATTTTCTTTGCCCACGACTTACGTTTTTTCTTAGATAAAAAATCGTAGGTAAGTGCCAATCCGTGAAGAACTCCCCACACAACGAAAGTCCAATTGGCGCCATGCCACAAGCCACTTAAAGAGAAGGTAACCATAATAGCAAAAACAACAGCCAGCTTATCCCAATGGCGTTTCTCTACCACTATAGGCGTGTAAACATAATCCACAAACCAAGTATTTAGAGAAATATGCCATTTTCTCCAGAAATCAGAGATTGATTTTGCCCAATAAGGTAGATTGAAATTCTTCAATAAATCAAAGCCCATAACACGAGCCGATCCCAATGCGATATCAGAGTAACCAGAAAAATCACAGTAAACTTGAAAGGCAAAAAACAAAGTAGCCCAAATCAAAGGGAATCCTTCATAATTCTGCGGATTATCATAAACTGCATCAACATATAAAGCCAACCTATCTGCTACTACCACTTTTTTAAATAAACCCCACAGCATTAAGCGCAATCCACTAATAGCTTTTTCATAGTTGAAATCGTGTTTTTCATAAAACTGATGCAAAATATTTTGAGGACGCTCTATCGGTCCGGCCACAAGCTGAGGATAAAACATCACATACAAAGCATAGACACCAAAATGTCTTTCTGCTTTTTGCACACCGCGATAAACCTCAATTGTGTAGCTCATCGCCTGAAAAGTGTGGAAAGAAAGTCCAATAGGAAGAATCATATCTAAATACGGTAATCCTTCTCCATTCGCGATATTAAAACCAAGAACAATATTGATATTATCAGTAAAAAAATTGTAGTATTTAAAAACGCACAATACTCCAACATTTGCTACAACGCTAAGCAATAGCCAACGTTTTCTTTTCACCGGATCAAGCGTTCCTTCAATCCACAAACCTGCATAATAATCGATAACAATGGTGAATACCAAAATGAGGAAGTAGTACCATATAAAAAACATGTAAAAGGCGCAGCTGGCAATCAACAAATGAATCCAGCGAAAACGATGAGGCAACAAGAAATAGAGAATGGTAACGAGCGGAAAAAATATTAAAAATTCGAAGGAGTTAAATAACATGCTTTATTTTTTACTGTTTAGCAAGAAATTTTTTTCCGTTTTCAATCACTTCATCAAGTCCTTTACTTAAATCGTAATCGAAACTAAAGTACTGTGCATTGAATTTTGGATCGATATGATTGTTGTATCCTTTCACTTCGCCCACTGAAACTGTTGCCCCCAATTTAGAAGCAATTGTTTCGCCTAATTGTTTGATAGAAATCCAATTGCCATTTGATAAATCAAACTCATCTTCTTTTAATGATTTAATTAGATAAAGATTTTTCACACAATCGGCACCATAAATAAACTGACGCTCTTCCTCTCCTGTAGTAATCAACTGAATATGCTTTTTGGTCAATGCATTAAGCACCATATCGGTAATTACGTGAGAACGTTCACCTGGATCTTCCCAACCATATACATTCCAAAAACGCACGATTTTTCCGCCTAGGGCTTTAGTCCAGTTTTCGCCTAATAATTTGGTAACACCATACACATTATCAGCGGCAGCCAACTGAGTACTAGCGAAAAGAAAAGGGATTTTAGTTTCCTCTAAAAAATTAAAAACGCGCTCACAAATTTGCGTGTTGTTTTTGATGATGGAGATATGATTGCCTTTATCAGTAAGGAATTTAGACCCACCTACTTCCCAAGCCAAGAACCACACGAAATCAACATCTTTGTATTCCGACAAGTCGTCTTTGCGTAAATCGAATCCGCTTAACAAATCTAAACTAATGACTTCTTCTCCTTTCGATAAAAGATACTTACACAAATGAGAACCTATCATTCCCGAACCGCCTAACACTAAATTTTTATTTACCGACATATAATTTGTTGAAGCGTCAAAAATAAGAGAATAATGGGAATAATGAAGGATATCGAGGATTTTTGTAGGGGCGAGCTGTGCTCGCCCGTTTTATATGGTTGCGGGCGAGCACAGCTCGCCCCTACGAAGTATACTCTTGAAAAATTATTTTCTAGACTTTTTAGAAATCTTCACATCATATAAGTACAAATCGTTGTTGAAGCGAAGTGATTTGAATTGTTTTTTGGTGAGGATTAAATTAGAAAGTCCAACTATCTGTCTAGGATAAATATTCCATGTCATACCAGAATCAGTAGAATATTCAACTGGAAGTAAATAATTTGATTCTGAAAACATTATTGGAGATAATAAATATTTACACCCCTTCTTCTCATAGTAAATATTAAATGATGGTAGTTCCTTTTGTTCTAAATATACTTGAAATAAAGGCTGCGCATAAATAACAAGTTTCTCTGCCATATATTTTTCAATATCCGCCGTCGTCACATTCTTTACCCTAAACTCCTCCTGTACCCCCTTCAAACAAGCAAAAAACAGCGAATCATTATTCACCACATTTCTAATGGTATGCAGCATCCAAGCGCCTTTAGGATACATATCACCACTTCCTTCGCTGTTCACGCCGTAAGTTCCAATGATAGGAGCATCGTTATCAATGCCTTGTTTTAAAAATTGCATGTAATCCATGTAAGCTTGGTGGCCATGCATTTTCTCTACATACAACGCTTCTGTATAAGTAGCAAAACTTTCGTGTATCCATAAGTCGGCCAAATCACTTACACTTACTGAATTACCCCAGTATTCATGCGCTGTTTCGTGAATGATGATGTAATCAAAATCAATTCCTTGTTTGAATAAAGCGCTGTCTACTTGTCCGCGATACCCTGGCAAATATCTATTTCCATAAGCAATCGCCCCTTGATGTTCCATACCCAAATAAGGAGTTTCTACCAAGGCATAACCATCGTTCCAAAAAGGATAGCGGCCATACAACTCCTCATAAATTTTAAGCATTGGTTGAACTTGCTTAAACTGAACTTTCGCTTTTTCTACATTATAAGGAAGCACATAATAATCGCAAGGCATACTGTCTTTGCCAGAGACGTAATACTCCCTGAAATGAACGTAATCGCCAATGTTTAAAGTGACATTGTAGTTGTTGATGGGATAAGAAACTTTCCATTGAAAAGTATTTTGATGCTGCCATTCCAAATTCCCATTGCTTATACACTGTAACCCTTCTGGAACAGAACAAGTGATTCTCATACTATCTGGCTCATCGCTCAAATGATCTTTATTTGGCCACCACAAACTTGCGCCAGAACCTTCGCAAGCCACGCCCATCCATAGTCTTCCGTTTTTATCTTTAGTCCACACAAATCCTCCATCCCAAGGTGCTTTCTTCGCAATGTGAGGAGAGCCATGATAATACACTCTAATTTTTTCTTGATAACCTTTTAATATAGTACCAGGAAAATCAACGAAAACAGCATTAAACGTGCGTTTATAATCCAAATGAAATTTTCTAAAAACAATAGAGTCGATTTGCATGTTGGCAAACAAGTCCAATTGAATTCTATCTACATCATCTACAGCCGAAAAATGAATTTCATTATAGCCCGATATACTTTTGGTAGCCGTATCAACCGCAATATTTAAATGATAGTAATGAACATCGAAACAAGTTCTTTCGGGGCGCAAGCTACCACGCAAAGTATCGGCAAGGGTGAATTGAGCTTGAATGGCTAAGGGAAGAAGGAAGAGTATGACTAAAACCTTTTTCAATGGGCGGGATTTAAAAAAGATTGTCCCGCCGGTTGGGGCAGGACAATACTTAATATTCTTGTGCGTGAATTATTTTTTCAAAAAACCACCTTCTTTAGCTTCTTTCATAGCTATAGTGATTCCTTTTTTGTCGATTAATTTCAAACCAGCTGAAGAAACTTTCAATACAACCCACGACTTATCTTCAGGAATGAAGAATTTTTTCTCGAACAAGTTCGGGTAAAATTTTCTTCTTGTTTTATTGTGTGCGTGAGAAACGTTGTTTCCTGACATCACTTTTTTTCCTGTAATTTGACAAACTTTAGACATGACTCGATTTTTTAAGGATGGCAAAGATGAGATATTTTTTTTAAACATCAAAACTTTAATAAAATATTTTCGGCTACCTTTATCACATGCC
>CAMDPJ010000115.1 GCA_945903925.1 Chryseobacterium gleum | reverse complement strand
TTGGGAGAGGCAATACAATTGCCGGAGTAGGCAGGTCACGGGTCCGGAGACCCGCGCCATAGTGGGTGAGAGGAGCGTTATTTCAACACCCCCCTGCTAATCACAATTTTTTGAATTTCACTAGTTCCTTCATAAATCTGAGTAATCTTTGCATCGCGCATTAAACGTTCTACATGGTATTCTTTTACGAAGCCATAACCACCGTGAATTTGAACGGCTTCAATGGTAACATCCATTGCCGTTTTGGAAGCGAATAATTTTGCCATCGCGCCAATATCGTTATAGTCGCCATGATTGTCTTTGGTGCGGGCTGCTTTTAAACAAAGTAATCGTGCTGCTTCAATTTGTGTGGCCATGTCGGCTAATTTGAAAGCAATAGCTTGGTGTTCACCGATTGTTTTACCGAATGCTTTTCTTTCCTTGGCGTATTTGGTGGCGAGTTCGAATGCTCCACTTGCAATGCCTAGCGCTTGTGATGCAATACCTATGCGGCCGCCAGAGAGTGAGCTCATCGCGAATTTGAATCCAAATCCGTCTTCACCAATTCTATTTTCTTTTGGGACTTTCACATCTGTAAACATCAATGAATGTGTATCAGATCCGCGAATTCCCAATTTGTTTTCTTTCTTTCCGATTTGAAATCCTTCCCATCCTTTTTCAACGATGAAGGCATTGATACCGCGGTGACCTTTGCTTACATCTGTTTGTGCAATCACCAAATAAGTGGATGCGCTGCTGCCATTGGTAATCCAGTTTTTGGTTCCGTTGAGTAAATAATAATCTCCTTTATCGATAGCAGTTGTGCTTTGAGAAGTAGCATCTGAACCGGCCTCTGGCTCTGATAAGCAGAAGGCGCCAATTTTTTCTCCTGTGGCCAATAGAATTAAATATTTTTGTTTTTGTGCTTCGTTGCCGTAGTGTTCCAGTCCCCAACAAACCAATGAATTGTTCACACTCATACATACAGAAACGGATGCATCTATCTTAGAAATTTCTTCCATCGCTAAAACGTAAGAGACGGTATCCATGCCGGCGCCGCCATATTTAGGGTCGACCATCATGCCCATGAAACCTAGCTCTCCCAGCTTCTTTATTTGTTCTTTTGGAAACTCTTGTTTCTCATCTCTGTCAATCACTCCGGGTAATAATTCATTGTTGGCAAAATCTCTAGCTGCCTGTTGAATCATTTTGTGTTCTTCTGTTAAATCGAAATTCATAAAGGTATTTGCTTCAGTGTTTCACTAATATAATTTAAATCTGTAATTTTTCAGCCTATGAATAAATTTAGAGTAATAGGATTGATGTCGGGAACTTCTTTAGATGGCCTCGATATTTGCTTTGTTGAATTTGCGCAAAAAGGAAAAAAATGGCAATTTAAAACAGGTGCAGCAACAACAATCAACTATAAAAATGAATTTAAGGAACAGCTTAAGAATGCTCGTTCTTATACCGCAGAACAACTGGCCGAGTTACACGTTAATTTCGGAAAAATGATGGGTGCTGAAGTAAAGAAATTCATCACAAAAAATAAGTTGAAAGTAGATTTAATTTCTTCGCACGGACACACCATTTTTCATCAACCTGAAAAAGGAATTACTGTGCAAATTGGGTCTTTGAATGAGATTTTTGCAGCGACTAAAATAAAAACTGTTGGTGATTTTCGTACGCTGGATGTGGCCTTGGGCGGACAAGGAGCGCCTCTTGTGCCCATAGGCGATGAATTGTTGTTTCACGATTTTGAGAATTGTTTAAATCTGGGCGGAATAGCGAATGTATCTTACAACAAAAAAGGAAAGCGTTTGGCTTTTGATATTTGTCCGGTTAACATTGTAATGAATTCTTTAGCAGAAAAATTAGGAGCAGCTTATGATAAAGGAGGAAAGTTTGCTGCAGCTGGAAAAGTAAACAAAGCACTTTTGGAACAATTAAACAAGGTTGAATTCAATAGTTTAAAAGCACCCAAATCATTGGGAATAGAATACATCGAGAAAAATTATTTTCCGTTGATTAAAGCCTCAAAAATTTCTGTTGAAGATAAGTTGTGCACGATGGTAGAACACATCGCGATTCAAATTGCTGTGAATCTTCAAAATGGAAAAGTGTTAGTAACAGGAGGGGGAACAAAAAACACCTTTTTGATTTCGCGATTAAAACAGCATTACAAAGGGGAAGCGGTAGTGCCCGCAGATGAAGTGATTGACTTCAAGGAAGCCATTATCTTCGCGTTTTTAGGCGTTTTAAGAGTTTTGAATTTACCTAATTGTTTGTCGTCGGTTACTGGTGCGAAATACGATTGCTGTGGGGGAGTGATTGTAGTGTAGGGGCGAAAAATTTTTCGCCCATCTATTTCCACAGTCGTGAGAATTTCTCTATCAAATTATGTCCAAAAAAAAAAGGGCGTTAGTCAGCTGACTAACGCCCCTACATCTTAATTTTTATAAAGCGTTCCTGCCTTATCGTTCGCCAAAATAATTCCTTTAATCATAGCAGAACTAAATCCTTGGTGTTCCATTTCGTTCAATCCGGCAATGGTGCAGCCTTTAGGAGAAGTTACTTTATCAATTTCATCTTCTGGATGAGATTCATGTTGATACAACAATTCAGCTGCGCCTCTTGCCACTTGAACCGCCATTTTCAAAGCATCGTGAGAGTGGAAACCAATTTCTGTTCCACCTTGAGAAGCAGCACGAATAGAACGTAAGAAGAAGGCGATACCACAAGCACATAAAGCTGTTGCAGCTGTCATCTGACTTTCATCTATCGTTACCGTTTGACCAACAGTATTAAATAATTCGGTAGTTAAATCGATGTATTCTTTATCGCTGTTTTTAGCAGCCAAGCAAGTCATTGATTGTTGAATAGCAATTGCAGTATTTGGCATTGCAATAACAACAGGTATTTTGGCATTCAAATAGCCTTTAATGTCGGCAGATGTAACTCCCGAAATCAAAGAAATAATGAATTGCTTATTTACATCTAATGTAGATTTAATATCATCTAAAACTGCATTCACCTGTTGAGGTAAAACCGACAATACTATAACATCGGCATCTTTGATAGCCTCTGCATTATCGCGCGTTGCAGGGAATCCTTCTTCTTGAATAGCCTCAACATTACGAAGCATTCTTCTGGTTAAGGTAATTTGTTCTGGTTTGAATTTTCCAGATTTAACTAATCCGCGCGCAAAGGCCAAGCCCATATTGCCACCGCCCAAAATTGCAATTTTATTAGTTGAAGCCATAGTTTTTAAAATTTGAGCAAAAGTAAGAAAATTTATTGTTACTGAATCTTATTGAAAACGGCACTTAAGGTATCCACCATATTTCCATCGTCGGCCGTGTAATTAAAAGTAAGTTTGCTGCTACTTAAATCGTTGCCGCTACCTTCAAGAAAATCAGAGGAAAAGGATTGTTTAGCAATGCTAATGGAGTTAGCTGCAGTGGTGCTAATATCGGCATGTATGAAGTTGGCTGCACCAACAGCGTAGAAATTATACATTTCAATGCGAGAGCCATTGGTGGCGTTTTCTTTAATGTTTACTGTAAATTCAGAGATGCCGTTGTATTTACTGGTTTGTGTGCATTTCCAGTTGCCTACGTAATCTGCACGAATGTCTTTGTTTGTTTCTTCTTCTTTGGCACAAGAAACTAAGGCAGAGAAGAGAGTGAGGGTGAGAAGTTTTTTAATTTTCATGCTACAACAATTTAGTTTTTTCATTTTTCGATGTGCTTTTTTTAAAGCCGAAGGGGCAATGTCTGCATCCCGATTTGCAGCAATAGCTTCTCTTCAGCAAGTACTTTGCCGTAAAAACCCTAAAGCCGTTTTCCCAATAGAAATCGTCGGGGTCAAATTGTTTTCCGCTTTCAAAAATTTCGTTCACTTTTGCTATATGATGTTTAAAGGTACAATTCCTATTCAAAAAATAGACGAATTAAATGGTGTAAAGTTGTTTATTCAGCGAGAAGATTTACGCCATCCCTTTATTTCGGGTAATAAGTGGTGGAAGTTAAAGTACAATATTGAGGAGGCTAAAATGCAAAAAGCACACACGCTACTCACCTTTGGTGGCGCGTTTTCTAACCACTTGGCGGCAACCGCTTTTGCGGGGAAGGAGAACGGATTTAGTACCATAGCCATTGTGCGTGGCGACGAGGTAGAAAATGCCACATTAAGTTTTTGTAAAGACAATGGAATGGATTTGAGATTTGTGAGTAGAGAAGAATACAAACTAAAGCAGAGCGACCAAAGGGAAGTCCGTCCACCGACGGATGAGGGGGAGAGCGGGATTTGGGTGATTCCGGAAGGAGGAGCCAATGAATTTGGAATGAGAGGATGCACCGAAATTCTGGATGAACGCTCTGCTGAGTTCGATTATATTATTGCACCCTGTGGCACAGCCAATACTTTAAGCGGATTAATTATTTCCTCTAAAGAGCATCATAAAATTTTAGGATTTCCGGTTTTGAAAGGCGCCGATTTTTTGCAAGAGGAAGTGCAGAAAAACTTACAACATTTCTCTTGCATTAAAAAGAATTGGCAGCTCATCTTTGATTATCATTTTGGTGGTTATGCAAAGATTAATGATGAATTAATTTCTTTCATTTTAGATTTCCAACAACGTTACAAAATCCCTTTAGACGCAGTGTACACAGGTAAAATGATGTATGGCGTTTTTGATTTAATTGGTAAATATGCTTTTCCTGTTGGCTCTAAAATATTGATGATTCATACAGGCGGTTTACAAGGAAATGCAGGAATTAAAGAGCGTTTTGGCCTTGACCTAACAATGTGATGTTTAAAAGGAATTTCCGCTCAAATAATTTTAAATAACTTATTGCGTATTTTTAAGTTTAGGACAATAGTCCCGTCAGCCGACGGGTGACATACAATGCTCACTCTGAGTTCTGGTTGTCACCCGTCAGCTGACGGGCTCCGAAGGAACTATTGGCCTGCACTTCATTTTAATCAATGAAATTCATCTTATTCATATCGCTTTTTTGTTATACTTCGGGGTTCGCTACTAACTCCCCCGAGCAATACATCGCTTTGTACAAAAACGATGCGATTAAGGAAATGAAAGAATATGGTGTGCCGGCCAGCATCACTTTGGCGCAGGGAATGCTAGAATCGAGCAATGGCAATAGCACCTTGGCTATTAAATCCAACAATCATTTTGGCATTAAATGTCATAGTGATTGGAAGGGTGAGACGTTTAACGTGGAT
Organism: Chryseobacterium gleum; assembly: GCA_945903925.1. Classification (GTDB taxonomy): domain Bacteria; phylum Bacteroidota; class Bacteroidia; order Flavobacteriales_C; genus JAHEZL01. The sequence goes on along the minus strand of CAMDPJ010000115.1, from coordinate 2,132 downwards.
GACGATGCGAAGAACGAGTGTTTTAGAAAGTATCCTCATGTTTTAGATTCGTATCGTGATCATTCTAGATTCTTAAAAGAGCGCAGCAGATACGCAGCGTTGTTCGCTTTAAAAATCACCGATTACAAAGGCTGGGCCCAAGGATTGAAAGAGGCTGGTTATGCCACCAATCCTAAATATCCGCAATTGCTCATCAATCTAATTGAGCGTTATCAATTGTTTATTTACGATTCGGAAAATGCTGTTATAGATTCAACGAAACATGTGGTATTTCTTTCTAAAAATCATGTGAAATTGGTTAAGGCTAAAGAAGGCGATAATTTTGAATCTATTGCTATAGAATTTGGATTAAGTGCTAAACGTTTACGAAAATACAACGATGCTGCCGATACCCTTCAGCTGAAAAAAGACGATGTGGTGTTTATTCAGCCTAAACGAAAAAGAGGAACAGAGAAAATGTATGAAGTAAAAGATGGCGATACTTACCGCAGTATTTCTCAAGACTACGCCATAAGGTTAAAAGATGTGTACAAGAAGAATAATATCACGCCAGGCGCCATTCCTAAAAAAGGCGACAAATTGAATTTAAAGAAGAAAAAGAAATAAAACTTCTGTATCTTCTTTGCCGTATCATTTTGTAATCTAAATTACTGTGCTTAGTTTTTTAAACACCGAAATAGCTTTTAAAGGACGTTCTTACAGAGAACTCAATCGCTCTTTTTGGTTGTTTAAAATGATGGGCTATCCTTGGTTGGTGAAGTATGGTAAAGGGTTGATACGTTTTGCTTTTAAGATTCATTTGCCTATTAAAGGCATCATTAAAAATACTTTGTGTAAACAGTTTTGTGGAGGCGAAAATATTAAAGAATGCGAGCATGTAATTAATGAAATGTTTGGCAATTATCACGTAGGAACTATTTTAGATTATTCGGCCGAGGGACAGCCCAACGACGCTTCATTTGAGTTTTGTAAAAACGAAGTTTTAAAAACGATTGCCTTAGCAAAAGGCAATAGAAAAATTCCTTTCACAGTTTTTAAAATTACGGGCTTGGCACGTTTCGAATTGTTGGTGAAAGTGCAGGAGCAAAAAGAACTTTCGCTTGCTGAGGTAGAGGAATTTGATAGAGTGAAAAATCGTATTGATGAATTGTGTAAATCTGCTTTTGAAAATGATGTGTGTATTTTTATGGACGGCGAAGAAACATGGATACAAAAGGTGATTGATGATATCGCCGAAGCAATGATTAAAAAATACAACAAACAGAAAGCTATCGTTTTTACTACCATTCAGTTGTACAGAAACGACCGAATAAATTATTTGAAAGAGCAGCTGTTGGATGCGCGAAATGAAGGGTATTGTTTTGGCGTTAAGTTGGTGCGTGGCGCATATATGGAAAAGGAAAGAAAACGCGCAGAGGCGAACAGCTATGATTCTCCTATCAACAAAACCAAAGAAGAAACCGATAGAGTTTATAATAAAGCCATCACTATTTGTGTGGAGAATATCGACTCGGTAAATGTTTGTGTGGGCACACACAACGAAACAAGTTGTTTGCAAGTGGTGCATTTAATGGAACAAAAAGGAATTAAGAAAAACGACAAAAGAATTTATTTTGCGCAGCTCTATGGAATGAGTAATCATATTAGTTTTAATCTTTCTGCCGAAGGGTATAACGTTGCGAAATATGTTCCATACGGTGAGGTAGAAAAGTTGGTGCCTTACTTAATGCGCAGAGCTAAAGAAAATACATCTATAGCCGGCCAAACGGGTCGCGAACTTCGTTTGATTGTATCGGAGAAAAGAAGAAGATCTGCTTCAAAAAAATAAAACCCTTCCATTTATAGCGGAAGGGTTTATTTACTTAGTGTTTACAACATCCTTTACCTTCTGTTTTTTCGCAAGATTTTGCGGTGTCGCTTGCGCAGCATTTGTTTTTCCCACACATAGCTTTACATTCTGTAATGAGCTTTTTTCCTTCTTCACTTTTCTTTTGTTCTTTGCTCATATTTGAAATTTTAGCACATGTTTCTTTGCACTTCTCATCAGTGCAATTTTTGCAACATTCTGTTTTTTTGCAGCAGCCATCGCCACCGCCTGCTTTAGCGTTAAACATAAAGGCGAATAGCCCAAT
>CAMDPJ010000114.1 GCA_945903925.1 Chryseobacterium gleum | reverse complement strand
GTTCTCTTCCAAACAAAATTGGTTACCTATTGGGTTTACCAACTAAGAAACTCGACATGGTTATTTACTATGAGAGATATGTAGTTGTTAACGCTGGTGGAGCTACTAAAAAAGGTGGTGAAGAATTGTCTGTAATGGATTTCTTAACTGAAGAAGAGTACTTAGATATAGTAGAAGCTCTTCCTAAAGAAAACCAATACTTAGATAATACAGATCCAAATAAATTTGTAGCCTTAATGGGTGCTGATGCTTTGTATGAATTGTTGAAAAGAGCTGATTTAGATGCTATGTCGTATGATTTACGTCACCGCGCTAACACAGAGACTTCTCAACAAAGAAAAAACGACGCATTAAAAAGATTGCAAGTAGTTGAAGCATTCCGTGCTTCTGCTAAAAATATCGAAAATCGTCCTGAATGGATGATCGTTAAAGTTGTTCCGGTTATTCCACCTGAATTACGTCCTTTAGTACCTCTTGATGGTGGCCGTTTTGCTACTTCAGATTTAAATGACTTATACAGACGTGTGATTATTCGTAACAACCGTTTGAAAAGATTGATAGAGATTAAAGCTCCGGAAGTAATCTTACGTAACGAAAAACGTATGTTGCAAGAGGCAGTTGACTCTTTATTCGACAACTCTAGAAAAGCAAATGCAGTGAAGACAGAAGCAAACAGAGCTTTGAAATCTTTATCTGATAGCTTAAAAGGTAAATCGGGTCGTTTCCGTCAAAACTTATTAGGTAAAAGGGTTGACTACTCTGCGCGTTCGGTTATCATAGTTGGTCCAACAATGAAATTGCACGAGTGTGGTCTTCCAAAAGATATGGCAGCTGAGCTTTACAAACCGTTCATCATCCGTAAGATGATTGAAAGAGGTATTGTGAAAACTGTTAAATCTGCTAAGAAAATTGTAGACAGAAAAGATGCTGTTGTTTGGGATATTTTAGAAAACGTGTTAAAAGGACATCCAGTTCTTTTAAATCGTGCCCCAACATTGCACAGAATGGGTATCCAGGCCTTCCAACCTAAGTTGATTGAAGGTAAAGCTATCCAATTGCATCCATTAGTTTGTTCTGCATTCAACGCCGATTTCGATGGTGACCAGATGGCGGTGCATTTACCTCTTGGTAATGCAGCTATTTTGGAAGCTCAAATGTTGATGTTGGCCTCTCACAATATCTTGAACCCTGCAAATGGTGAGCCTATCACGGTGCCATCTCAGGATATGGTTCTTGGTCTTTATTATATCTCAAAAGGTAGAAAATCGACCGGTAAAAAAGATGTTGTTAAAGGTGAAGGTTTATCGTTCTACAGTGCTGAAGAGGTAATTATTGCTTACAATGAAGGTAAAGCTGATTTGCATGCATGGATTAAAGTTAAAGCATCTGTTAGAAAAGATGAAGAATTGGTTACTGAGTTGGTAGAAACTACTGTTGGTAGAGTTTTATTTAATGAGGTTGTGCCAGCTGAAGTTGGTTTCATCAACAAATTATTGACTAAGAAAGATTTAAGAAATATTATCTCTCACGTTTTGAAAATTACAGGAATGGCTAAAACAGCTGAGTTCTTGGACAATATCAAAAACTTAGGATTCTACCACGCATTTAAAGGAGGTTTATCTTTCCGTTTGAGTGACGTTATTATTCCTGATGAGAAAGATTTGTTAGTGAAAAAAGCTGCTGAACAAGTAGAAGAAATTCAGAACAACTACAACATGGGTTTCATCACCAATAACGAACGTTATAATCAGGTGATTGATATTTGGGGTAGAGCAAATACAAGATTGACAAGCCATTTGATGGATCAGTTGAAAAACGATCAACATGGATTCAACTCTGTATTTATGATGTTCGACTCTGGAGCAAGGGGTTCTAAAGAGCAAATTCGTCAGTTATCAGGTATGAGAGGTTTGATGGCTAAACCGCAAAAATCGGGAGCTACATCACAATCAATTATCGAGAATCCGATCTTGTCGAACTTTAAAGAAGGTCTTTCGATTTTAGAGTACTTTATTTCTACCCACGGTGCGCGTAAAGGTTTGGCCGATACGGCTCTTAAAACTGCCGATGCGGGTTACTTGACAAGAAGATTAGTTGACGTTGCTCAAGACGTAATTATCAACGAAGAAGATTGTGGTACTTTGAGAGGTTTAGAAATGTCGGCATTGAGAAAAGATGACGAGGTTGTTGAATCTTTAAGAGGAAGAATTTTAGGAAGAACTTCAGTTCATGATGTATTCCATCCTCAAACAGGTGATTTAATCGTTTCTTCTGGAGACGAAATCAATGAGGGTGCAGCAGATATTATTGAAGCTTCTCCAATTGAAATGGTTGAAATCCGTTCGGTACTTACTTGCGAAAGCGAGCGTGGTGCATGTGCTAAATGCTACGGAAGAAATCTTGCAAAAGGAAGAAGAGTTCAAACAGGAGAGGCAGTTGGTGTAATTGCAGCACAGTCGATTGGTGAGCCAGGTACTCAGTTAACATTGAGAACCTTCCACGTTGGGGGTACTGCATCAACCATTACTACCGATTCTAAAAACATCGTTAAATACGATGGTATACTTGAAGTAGATGAATTGAGAACTGTTAAGAGTAAAAACGACGCTGGTGAAGAAGTAGAGATGGTGATTGGTCGTTCAGCTGAGATGAGAGTGGTAGACGAAAAAACTAAAATTGTTTTAACTACTAGCTTGATTCCTTACGGTGCTAAATTGTTTATCACTCCAGGTAAAAAGGTGAAGAAAGGTGATGTAGTAGCTGAATGGGATCCATACAATGCTATTATTCTTTCTGAATTTGAAGGTAAAATTCAATTTGAACATATCGAAGAAGGTATTACTTACCGTGTAGAAGCCGATGAACAAACAGGTTTCGAAGAGAAGGTAATCGTGGAAAGTCGTGATAAGAAAAAGTCTCCAACCATTCATGTATTGAAAGGAAAAGACATTATCAAAACTTACAACTTACCAGTAGGTGCTCACATCAACGTTGAAGAAGGTGCGAAAATTAAACCAGGTGATATCTTGGCGAAAATTCCTCGTGCTGCCGGAAAAGGTGGTGATATCACGGGAGGTTTACCAAGAATTACTGAGCTTTTCGAAGCACGTAACCCATCTAACCCTGCTGTTGTGGCTGAGGTTGACGGTATCGTTTCTTTCGGTAAAATCAAAAGAGGTAACAGAGAGATTGTTGTTGAGGCTAAATCTGGTGAAATCAGAAAGTACTTAGTTCCTCTTTCTAAACACATCTTGGTTCAAGAAAACGACTACATCAAAGCGGGTATGCCTCTTTCTGAGGGTGCAATCACGCCAATCGATATCTTAAGAATTAAAGGACCTACTCAAGTTCAAGAGTATTTGGTAAATGAGATTCAAGAGGTTTACCGCATGCAAGGTGTACCTATTAATGATAAACACTTTGAGGTAATCGTTCGTCAGATGATGAGAAAAGTGGATATCGTTGACCCAGGAGATACTAGATTCTTAGAGAAAGAAATCGTTAATAAATTAGATTTCAACAAAGAGAACGACTGGATTTTCGGTAAAATGATTGTTACTGATGGTGGTGACTCTGATAACTTGATGGCTGGACAAATCATTTCTGTAAGAAAATTACGTGATGAGAACTCTAAGCTAAAAAGAATGGATAAGAAACTGGCTACTGCTCGTGAAGCGATTGCAGCTACTTCTAACACTATCTTGCAAGGTATTACAAGAGCATCTCTTCAAACTAAATCTTTCATCTCTGCAGCATCTTTCCAAGAGACAACTAAAGTATTAAACGAAGCTGCTGTTAGCGGTAAAATTGACTACTTAGAAGGCTTGAAAGAGAATGTAATTGTTGGACATAAAATTCCAGCAGGAACAGGTATGAGAGAATACAATACTATCATTGTTGGCGCTCAAGCTGATTATGATGATATCGTAGATTCAAAATCTAAAAAAGAGTTAGAGCAAGCTTAATCAATTAAGTATGTCTGAAGATCAACAAAATAACCAATTGAATATCGAACTCAGCGAGCAAATCGCTGAGGGCGAATATTCAAATTTGGCTATCATTACGCATTCTACTTCTGAATTTGTGATTGATTTCATTCGCGTTATGCCGAGTGTTCCAAAAGCAAGAGTGAAAAGTAGAGTAATCATGACTCCTCAGCATGCTAAAAGATTAATGAAAGCTTTGGCCGATAATATTTCAAAGTTTGAGTCTCAAAACGGTGCTATAAAAGATATCGAAGCAGTTAACATTCCAATGAATTTTGGCGGTCCGATTGCGCAGGCTTAAATAAAGAAAGACAGAAAAATATAATCCCCGACTGACGAAAATCAGTTGGGGATTTTTCTTTTTCTCGATTTTTATTGCATACAAGTTCAGTTTAACTTAACTTTATTTTTCGCTAAAATTTGAGTGAATAAAAGAACTAACGATGAAGACTTTAATTAAGAATTGCCAATACTTTGGTGAGGCGAAGAAATTTGTGAAAGGCCATGTTTTATTGGATGATAAACAAGTTTTAGAGGTGTTTAACACTGATGCACCTGTTGTGGCTGATGATGTTAAAGTAATTGATGCGCAAGGGCAATATCTAATTCCTGGCTATGTAGATTTGCAAGTCAACGGTGGTAAAAATTCATTTTTCAATAGTGATGTTTCTAGAGATTGCGCCGAAAGAATTTACTGGTCGCACCAAAAATACGGCACGCAGTACATGTTTCCAACATTGATTACTGCTCCACACGATAAAATTATTAAATCAATTGGAGTTATTCGCGAGGAAATGGCTAACAATCCTGGTGTTTTAGGAATGCACTTGGAAGGTCCGTTCTTAAATCCCGATAGAAAAGGCGGACACGATTTATCTTTAATTCGCAAACCGAAAGATTACGAATTAGATGAGATTATAGATTTAGGGAAAGGTGTAATTAAAAAGATTACCATCGCTCCAGAACGTTTCAAACGAGAGCAAGTAGAGAAGTTACTGAAGAATGGATTTATCGTTGCCGCAGGCCACAGCGATGCTACTTACGAGCAAGCCAAAGAGTTTTTCTCGTGGGGTGTTCAAGCTGCAACTCACTTGTATAATGCGATGTCGCAATACAGAAAAGAAGCAGCCGGATTGGTAGGCGCTCTGCTAGATACCGATGGAATTTATGTAGGTGTTATTAACGATGGTGTTCACTCTAATTATAATTCTGTAAAGGTAGCATACAAATGCATGAAAGGCAGATTATACTTCGTTTCTGACGCAAGTTTTATCGATCAGGCGATTGAAGAGTTTTACTTTGAAGGGAATAAAATTGTAACGAAGAACGGACAAGCTTACACAGAAGCTGGAGCTCTCGCAGGTTCTGTTATTACCATGCAAGATTCGTTGAAAAACGCAGTAGAAAAAGTGGGTATTCCGTTGGAAGATGCAGTGTTGATGACTTCATATATTCCTGCTGAAATGCTTGGTTTACAAGATATATTGGGTGTAATTAAAAAAGGCTCTTCTTCTAAGCTGAATATGCTAGATAAAGATTTGAATTATATCGCTGTTACTAAAGGAGAAGAGTTAATTCAAGCTTAATCTTCTTGTTTTTTACAAAAGGCTTGGTGCTTTTCAATGCCTTGTTTTAGTTTTCTTATTTTGTCTTTGTAATAGGCAGAACGTTTCAATTCTCTCGTGCAAAATTCGTAGTAAAACCCTTTGCATTTTTTCACGCGCAACCCTTCTGTTTTTCTTTCTTTTTTAATCCATTCATCTGTTTTCTCAAAGTTTTTAAGAATGTTTTCAAAGCTTCTTATTTCATCGTTCAACAACTTTTCTTTTGAGGCGATTTCAGCCATTCTTTCGTTGTTTAAAGTGCCGACTTTATTTTTTAATTCCTGAAATTTTTCATTGTAGTTGTTTGCGTTAACCACAGAATCGGTGATGCTTTCGTAAAGTTTCTTGTATAGTTCGAAAGTCGAATTGCTGTTCTTTTTAAGCGATGAATTAAAATTCAATAAAATTTTGTTTCTGCTGTTTGCTGCAGAATAATTTTTGTTGATGATTTGAATTAACGAGTCGCAGCTTGTAGAAAGGCTATTCTCTTTTTTTTGCAAAGAATCTAAATAATATTTTAAATGCCAATTGAAGAAGTTGCGGCACATCATTTTTTGAAAAATGGTATTGGCCAAAAGCGCCGATGTATTGATGGTTGCCGCGTTGGTTTTTCTCGATTCGTTAGCATTATCGGTACTTTTTTCTGCGCATATTTTCTCACTTAAAAAAGTGTTTTTATCATTGAGAGCACTCATTTTCTTAAGAATACCACTCATTTTCTTTTCTTGAAATTTCTTGCCAGCTTCGGGTGTTTTTTTCTCGTTAATGCTTACCAATTCTAGTTTTAAATTGTTTTTTTCTTGTTCTAGTTTATTCAATTCACTCCTAACACTAATCAGTGGTGTGCTCATCATTTTCTTTCTTTTCTCGCTGGCTTTCGAAAGATTATCCATCGATTTTAAACTCTCGGCAGAATACTTTTCATTTTTCTTTACACGCATATCGCGCTCTTTTATCGTGATTTTATCGCAACTGTCTAAGTCGTTTAAACAGTCCTGAATTTCAAGCAAACAAGAGTCGTAAACAATCACCTTTTTTGAGTTGACCATCATTTTTATGTAGGTGATTCTAAAAACTTCAACCGCGTGTTGTAATTTACCATCAGCTGGTGTTTGAAAGTTTTGGGGATTGAATTGATGCGCTTTTTTCGATTTCTCGAGCACACGCATAGGCTCATCCATTTCCTCATAATTTGCGATGTCTTTATCGAAAGAGGAGAGCGGACCCTTTCCTTCTAGCATATATTTCTTTATTTCGGCAGAATCTTTTTCGAAAATTTGAACGCTTACGGTGTGTTGCATCAATTGCCACCAATCGTTTACCGGTAAATGATCAACAATTAAAAAAGAGGGTTCTGCAAAGAGGTATTTGTAAATTGGTTTCCTTACGTATTTGCGTTTTTCTTTAAAAGGAAATCCTAAATAAATAGATAAGTATCGGCGCAGCATTCTAGGCTTCAATTCAATATCTCCTGCAGCCCATGTTAAATCTACCAAATACCATTTTCCTTTAATTTGTACCGCATTCCAAGCGTGATCTTCGCGTACCAATATATCTCCAGGTTCATAATTGCCCGCTTTGCTGTATCCTGTTACCACATAAGCACGAATACCTACTTGTTCGCACATATCTTTAAAAAGATTGCTGTAGCCTTCGCAAATGGCTTTTCCCTTTTTAAAAACCTCATCTGATTTTTGCTTTTTAAAATGCCCTTTCTCGTACATTTTAACATCATAGTCGATGTTTTTGATGATCCATAAGGCAATGGCTTTAGCCTTTTCTTCTTCGCCTTTAAGGCTGTCGCAAAGCTTGC
>CAMDPJ010000113.1 GCA_945903925.1 Chryseobacterium gleum | reverse complement strand
CATTGAACATTGAACATTAAACGATTTGTTATTAGAAGATTTAAATAAATTCGGTTCTCTTGAACTTCTTGCCAAACAAGTAGTGGAAGGCTTTATCACGGGTTTGCATAAGAGTCCGTTCCACGGTTTCTCTGTAGAATTTGCCGAACACCGTTTGTATAATTCAGGAGAATCAACCAAAAATATCGACTGGAAACTTTACGCCCGCACCGATAAGCTTTTTGTAAAACGCTACGAGGAAGAAACAAACTTGCGATGCCAAGTGATTTTAGATTTATCATCTTCAATGTATTTTCCCGAGAAATCGAACAAAAACCAATTGAGAAAAATTGATTTTTCGTGCTTTGCTGCAGCGGCTATCATTAATTTATTACAACGACAAAGAGATGCTGCCGGACTCTCCTCTTTCTCTTCTGCTGTGGAAGAACACACCGAATGTAAATCGGGACTCACCCATATCAAAAGATTGTACAACATCTTGGAGGAAAAACTAAACTCCCCTGCCCCACTGCGCACAACGAGGGTAGCTGAAGCCCTGCATGAAATAGCCGATAAAATACATCGCCGTTCATTGGTAGTTATTTTTAGCGACATGTTCGAATCGGCCAGCGATAAAGACAACGACGCACTTTTCTCTGCCTTGCAGCACTTAAAACATAACAAACACGAGATTATATTGTTTCATGTAATGGATGAAAAAATAGAATTAGAACTCAACCTTGAAAATCGTCCTTATAAGTTCATCGATTTAGAAAGTGGAGAAGTTTTGAAGGCCAATCCGGCAAATTTGAAAGAAGAATATTCAAAACAGATGAAAGCCTTTCAAAAAGAATTAGAGTATCGTTGCGGACAATACCGAATTGATTTTGTGAATGTTGACGTGAATAAAGGCTTAGAAAACGTGCTTATGCCCTACTTGTTGAAGCGAACAAAAATGCATTAATTGCAGGAAACTTCATAAAAAATTTGCCAGTCACAAAAAATCCACTAAATTTGTCCTCCGTTTAAGAAAACAGTTCTTTTATTACGATTATTGGTTCGGTAGTTCAGTTGGTTAGAATACATGCCTGTCACGCATGGGGTCGCGGGTTCGAGTCCCGTCCGGACCGCCAATAAAGATCTGTTGCAAAAGCCTGAAAACATTGTTTTCAGGCTTTTTTGTTTTTTTACTTTTAGGAATCTTTTTTATTTGCAAGTCGCCCACGAGGCCCATCACCCTCCTTTAATACAACATCTGAGTGAAGCAGAAGCACAGCCTGCGCTGAATCTTTTACTTTTGATGCAGTGCGCGTAATCATATCGGATTCAAATTCACTTAATGCACTTTTTCTGATGCCAACTTCTTTCCAGTTTGAAAATGGGCGGCATCCTTTGGTTATTGCACGAGCTAAGGCCAATGCATCGAGTAGTGCTTGGTTGGCACCTTGTCCTTTAAACGGACTCATAGGATGTGCGGCGTCTCCAATCAATGTGGCGGATCCTAGTTTTTCTAGTAATTCCGATTTCAATAAATCTCTGTCGTAAACAGGATAACCAATAACTTGTTCTTCTTTTGTAGCTGCTACGATTTGAGGGATAGGGGAATGCCATTGGGTTCTGCGACAAACTTCATCTTTGAGCGCTTTTGGTCCTTGTGCACTTAGGGCTTCAGCAACATTTTCTGGCATTGGTACACTAAATTGCCACATCACAGAATGAGCATCATAAGGCATGATATATATTCTGTCGTTGCCATTTACAGTTTGAAATATCGTTGCCGAATCAAGTAGGGCACTTTCGGTTTCTTGTAAATCTTTTAAGGAACAAATTCCTAAAATCACGATGCAGCCTAAGTATCTTAACGGACTAGCTTCTTCGCCAACTAGTAGTTTGCGCACAACACCTCTAATACCATCGGCGCCAACCACAAGATCTGCTTTAGTACTTACATTTTTTCCATCCACTAAAAATTGTAGTTCAACTTTATCGCTTTCGTTGTTTTTGATATCAATCAATTGATGTCCCCATTTTATGGCATCACTTCCGCCCAATAATTTAAGCAAGGAAAGGCGCAAAGATTGTCGGGCTACCAGCATATTGCTACGCTTAGGCGCTTTGTTTTTTGTGGCTTGAATCCATTTTCTCATTCCCCATTCCCCAATCACTTTCCCTTCTGAATTATGAACTACGTGTTTGGTGGCAATGATAGATTCGTTTAAGGATAAAATACCCAATCCTTCAAGCGCCCTAGCTCCTTGTTGAACGGTGAGTCCGTAACCCTGTGATCGAACATCAAAACCATTATCGCGTTCATAAAGTGTAAAAGGAATGCCACGATGAAAGCAAGCTACGGCCAATGCTACTCCGCCAATACCGCCGCCAATAATGGCAACGTGAGGATAATTTTCATTATCAACAACAGGACAATTCGCAGACCGAACCAAGCCCGATCCGCCACAGCTCGAGCATAAAAGCAATTGACTTTTGGGACGAACTGGAGGGGCACCTTCGCTCTTTGTTTTTTCAAATTCACGTAAAGCGAATTCGTAACGCAATCGCAAACTCTTGCGAATTTTCCCTCTCTTTTTTCCGTTTCCCTTACACTCCTCACAAATGCCCCAATAAGCCTCAATATTCTCCATAATTTTCAATGCATCTGATTCATATTTATCGTTCTGCTAAAATTATCTTGTGCTACACAACGAAAACACAGGTCTAACCACATAACCCTCTTTTCTCAATAAATTAACAATTCCTTTCTCTCCGCCCAAATGTGCTGCGCCAATAGCGATAAATGCATTACCATTTGGCAACAATGTTTTAATACCATTCACCATAATTTCATTTCTTTTATCGATCAATTCTGTTTGCCATAGCGAATCAAATTCGGCGCTCACTCTTTCTGGCACTTGCTGCAAACCTTCTAAATCTTGACGCAAATACATTTGTATCATACTATCTAACATCACCTTATTTTGTGGCATACTATCTATTACCGAAAGCAATTCTTGCTTTTGAATAGCCAAAGGAATTTTATCGAGCACTGCTATTTGAGAAGCAGCACTTTCTAAAGAGTACAATCTTTTTCCTTGTTCCTGCGCATTTAACTGAAATTGAATATCCATTGGATACTTAACATCGTTTTTCATTTGCGCTTCCATTAATGAAGCGGCTAGCATAAGCGGACGAATCTTGTCGATTATAATAAATGTTGCCAAATCGCAGTTTTCTCTCACCGCCTTTTTCACCTTTTTATATTCCTGCTTGGTAAGAATTTTCGACAAATATTGATTTTCATCATGCACCAAAATAGCATTCATTAATGCTTTAGAATCTTTAAAATCAATCACTACCTCTAGGGCCAGCACATTACAACTGTCTAATTTCTGCTGAGCCGAATCGGGAAAACAAAACAATCTGCTGTCGCGAAGGTGCATGGTTCCATAAATGTACGATGGCTTATTAATTCCATTACCTGAAATTTCCCACAACAATGAATTTTGCTGAGCAAAGAGTGCCGAAACGAAAAATATAAAAAGGACAGGTAAATTGTTTTTCATGAGCGAAGTTTGGTTCAAATTAACAACAAATCACGAAGAATTGTTAATAATAATATAAAGTATTAGTCGGTAAAACTAACATATATCATTTATTTTTGCTGCTTAATAACACAATATGAAAAAGACATACAAATATATTTTTGGATTAGTAATAGCAAGTGCAACTATGTTTACTTGTGCTTCAAGCCATGAGGTTTGTCCGGCATACGGCAAAGCGCCAATTCAACAAGTAGAGAAAATATAAGGCATGAAAAAACCCGACAATCTTATTGTCGGGTTTTCTCCCCCTTGCACACATCTCTCTTCCCCCCTATTTTTTCACCAATTTTTCGCTGTGCACCAACTCGTTTTTGGTTAACAGTTTAAGCCAACATATACCTTCATTAATATTGGAGAAATCCATTGCCACTTCTTTCTCCATCTGGTCTAATTTATTTTGATAGACTAACATTCCTAAAGAATTTACCAGTTGCACTTTTCATTTTTGTAATAAATTGCAATTGCATTGTTGGTGCAACGCTAAGGTTATATACTTAGTTACAAAAAAGAAAAGGAAGATACTATATTAAGTATGATTTTACAGTTTACCTTAGTATAAAATGTATTTAGAATTTTCCAATTAAGCAAAGCACTTTCGCAAGCGCTTCCGGGCAATGACGCACTGGTTTTCAATGACTCACTCTCACTCTCACTATTTCTTTTTGGCCTTTTGCCAAATCTCTTCCATCTCGCTCAAACTCATATCCTTCATATTTTTACCCTGCTTATTTACTTCTTCTTCCAAGAACGTGAAACGCTGAATGAATTTTTTATTAGTGCGCTCTAAAGCATCTTCGGGATTGATACCTACGAAGCGAGCGTAGTTTACCATAGAGAATAAAACATCGCCAAACTCGTCTTCCATTTTTTGTAAATCGCCTTGTTTTTCTTCGTGCTGAAACTCTGCAATTTCTTCTTGCACTTTATCCCACACTTGCGATTTATTGTCCCAATCAAATCCTACTCCGCGCGCTTTATCTTGAATACGTGTTGCCTTCACCAAAGCAGGCAAAGATGATGGAACACCTTGTAAAACAGACTTCTTTCCTTCTTGTAATTTTAGTTGCTCCCAATTTCTTTTAACATCTTCTTCGTTTTCTACTTTCACATCTCCATAGATGTGTGGATGACGGTGAATTAGTTTTTCGCAAACGCCATTCAACACATCTGCAATATCAAAATGTTTTGTCTCTGAAGCTATTTTAGCATAAAAAACCAAGTGTAAAAACAAGTCGCCCAACTCGCCTTTGATGCCCTCCATATCTTTATCTAAAATGGCATCGCACAACTCATAAGTTTCTTCAATAGTCAAATGACGAAGAGATTCTAAGGTTTGTTTTTTGTCCCACGGACACTTCTCTCTAAGCTCGTCAATGATTACCAAAAGACGCTCAAAGGCTTTTAATTTTTCTTGCATAAGGAAAATTTATTCTTGAGATTTCTTCACTTCATCTGCGGCCAATATCTCTGCTACACCGGGTGAAGCGTAGGTTTGCAGCACGCCTTTTTCGTCTTTGTATAAGAAGTAAGTTTCTAGTGTTTCTGTTGGATTCACTTCTACGAAATCGCGTGCTTCGTTGGGGCCCATTACCATTAACGCCGTAGCAAAGGCTTCTGCCTTAAAGCCCTCTTGTCCGAAAACAATAACCGTTTGCATACCATTGTTCACCGGCAAATACTTACGCGGATCAAAAGTTTTAGCAATTACTTCATCTCCAATTTTTACTGCATTGTTATAATTCTCACAAATAGCCATACTCGCAAAATCGCTATTCAAATGAAATTTAGTAGAACCTTCTTTGCCAAATAAATCTTTCACTTCTACCAACCATCGGCTGCCATCGGGTTTACTTCCGGCTACAAGTGTTTGTCCGCCTACAGTGACCAAAAAATTCCTCAATTTCTTTTTGTAAAACAAATAATCAAAAATTTCATCTACCAAGTAGCCTCTAATAATGGCACTAAAATCGACTTTTAGCAAGCTATCATTTTTACAAGCATAATTCTCCTGACGACCATTTAAATCAGCGGTTTTTAAAATGTCACCATCAATTTTAATTTTGTAGAAGCCCATGTGGTCATCTAATTCAGCTGAAGCAGAATCCACATATTCTAAAATCAATGAATCTCGCATGTGAGCGTCGCTTACATTAGGAAAAAGAGTATCTAAAGCACTCAATCCCTTCTCACCGTATCCCCACAATCGCGATAAAGTATAAACTGTTGGATCGAAAGCGACATTGGTGCATTCGTAAACATCATCTGAACTAAAAAACAAATCCAAAAACACACCATCTACCTGAATACAAGAGTCGGTATTGTTAAATTTAGAAACGACTGAATTCGGATTTTTTACAGATACAGACGCCTCTACTGCTTTGAAAATACTGTCGATTCCTTTTTGAATATCTGCCTGATTGATGTCGTAATACTTTACATAATAATCGAAGCCCATAGCTTTCGATTTCACTTCAAATAATTTTTGTTGCTTTGGTTCTTCTAAAATCAAACCTGCAAAAGAAGGGAATATAAAAAACCAAAATAATGAAACTGCCGCAAAGACAGAAACAAAAATGATTATCAGTGTTTTTCTATTCATTTAAAGGTGCTAGGGCTCTAATTTAAATTAAGTTAGTGAAAAAGCACTGCCTTAGGCGAAGGAAGTTATCAAGGAATGTTAATAAAGAGAATTAATTGAACAAATAGCGCTCGCTTAAGAAGGTGTCTATTAATCTTTGTTGCGCCGATTCTGCTTTAAGTGCATGCTTTTCAAAATCGTGAACTGCCGACATTAAGCCTTTCAACTTCTGTCTTAATTCGGGTGTAATAGGTTGCGCATCAATAATTTCAGCTATACTGTCTAATACCTCGAGGTATTGAAAAGTGGTTTTGATTTCCATTAAAATTACGTTTTGACTTTCGACTAAAGTATAAAGATGAACAGTATTTGTCAAGTTTATTAATAAACATCACCTTGTTAACGAATGGCACAAAATGGCAGTTGCCACAGAAACATTGAGCGATTCGGCAATTGAGGAACTCGATTTTGGGATAGAAATTTTTTGAGAAATGAAAGGAGCGATGTCGTTTCTAATGCCTTCCGACTCATTACCCATCACCAAAAAACCTGCTCCAGCGAACTTAAAATCGTTCACATTTTCGCCTTCCATATAAGCGCCCATTATTGGAAAAGATTTTTCTTGAACTGCCTCTTTCATCAAAACAGATAAATCGAGATAATGAATTTTAACCCTTGCTAAGGAACCCATCGTTGCTTGAACCACCTTAGGATTAAAGCAATCTACACAATCTAACGAGCAAAAAACATGTTGAATACCAAACCAATCGGCAGTTCTAACAATAGCACCTAAGTTACCAGGGTCGCGCACTCCATCTAACACCAATGAGAAAGTATTTTTCCAATTCGGCTCTTTTTGATACTGTGGCATTTTAAAAACGGCCATCATTGCGGGCGCAGTGCTTAATGCTGATATTTTCTGACGATCCTTATCGGCAGCTAAAAAAACCATTTCATCATTTACATCAATTGAATCAAGTAATTCTTCGTGAGCTATCACTAAACAAGAGGCCTCAAAACCCGAGCGTAAAAAATCTTGCACGCTTTTTTTGCCCTCCACCAAAAACTCATTATACTCTGTTCTGTACTTCTTTTGCTGTAAGGAAGTGATATGAGAAATTTTATTCTTTGACAGTGTTTGCATATTACGGCTAAAATTAGCTTATTTTGACAAAGAATTGCATCCCTTGAATCAAAGAAAATTTAATACACGACTATTTCTCCTGCTGCACCTGCTTTTGCTTGGCGCTTGTAAATCCACTCATTTCGTGCCTGATGAGCAATTTTTGTTGCGAAAAAACAAGGTGAATATAACTACGAAAAGCAACATTGATGCTGAGGAGTTATCGATGT
>CAMDPJ010000112.1 GCA_945903925.1 Chryseobacterium gleum | reverse complement strand
CCAATGAAATAAGTACAAATTTTCCGCCTTTTCAACAACCCTATTTGTAAAAATATAACTTATATTTGCGCGGAGAGGGGAAGATTCGGTTAGACTTGGGGCTTGAAATTTTAATCTTAATATATTTTCAATGGCAGCAAACGCTCCTTACGATTATTTGCCTATCATCATACAACTAGCGCTAGTACTAGGATTTGTAGGGGCAACTATCGCCGCAACGCATCTCATCGGACCGAAGAGAAAAACTGCCGATAAGCTTGAAACCTTCGAATGCGGTATTGAAATTCATGGAAATGCAAGGAGTCCATTCTCCGTCAAATACTTTCTAGTAGCTATTTTATTTGTGTTGTTCGACGTGGAAATCATTTTCATGTACCCTTGGGCAGTAAATTTTAAAGAAAATATTGGAGCAGCTCCAGGCATCGATAGCTTCATTCAAATGGCTATTTTCTTAGGCGTTGTGTTGTTAGGTTTTGTTTACGTAATTAAAAAAGGAATATTAAAATGGGAGTAAATACTAAAGTAAATATCGTTGCTGCTCCAGAAGGACACAGCGATGCTGGTTTTTTCGCTACCTCTTTAAACAAAGCAGTGGGCTTAGCCAGAAAAAATTCTATTTGGCCTCTTCCTTTCGCTACTTCATGCTGCGGAATTGAGTTTATGGCTACTATGGCTTCCAACTACGATATGGCAAGATTTGGTGCAGAGAGATTAAGTTTCTCTCCTCGTCAGGCCGACTTACTAATGGTAATGGGAACCATATCCAAAAAAATGGGACCAATTGTTAAACAAGTGTACTTACAAATGGCCGAGCCACGTTGGGTAATTGCAGTTGGCGCTTGTGCATCAAGCGGTGGTATTTTCGATACGTACAGCGTTTTGCAAGGTATAGATAAAGTAGTGCCAGTTGATGTTTACGTACCTGGTTGCCCTCCTCGTCCCGAGCAAATCATTGACGGTTTAATGAGAATTCAAGATTTGATAGGTAGCGAATCATTAAGAAGAAGAAATTCCCCAGAATATAAAGCATTGTTAAACTCTTATGGAATTAAATAACGGAGAATACACTAAGGTGGTAGATGCGCTTCAATCACGCTTCCCTAAAAGCATTAACGATGTTGGCGCACCTTATGAGATGCTTACGCTTTCTGTAGAAAATGCAGATATCAAAAGTGTCATTAAGTATTTGTCGGAAGAAGAAATGGGCTTTACGTATTTGACTGATGTTTGCGGAATGCACTACGAAAGTACAGATGAACTGGGCGTAGTTTACCACATTCAAAATTTGTACACCAACACACGCGTTCGCTTAAAAACGCGCTTCCCTAAAAGTAAACCTGAGACAGATACTGTTTGCGATATTTTCAAATCGGCGAACTGGCAAGAAAGAGAGACTTTCGATTTTTACGGAATAATCTTTAAAGGACATCCTGATTTAAGAAGAATCTTGAATATGGATGAAATGGATTATTTCCCATTGCGCAAAGAATATCCATTGGAAGATGGAACGCGCACAGATAAAAACGATTCAATGTTTGGAAGATAAAATAGACAACAATGATTGAAAGCTATAAAGATAAAGATGTAAGTGAGATGAATTTGAATACCATCAATTTGGGTCCAACACACCCTGCAACTCATGGTATCTTTCAAAACGTGCTCACCATGGATGGAGAAAAAATTCTTCATGCAGAATCTACAGTTGGTTATATTCATCGCGCCTTCGAAAAATTAGCTGAACACCGACCATACAATCAAATTACACCCATCACCGACCGTTTGAACTATTGCTCATCTCCTATCAACAACTTTGGTTGGGAAATGACTGTAGAGAAATTGTTGGGCGTTGCCATTCCTAAGCGTGTTGATTATATGCGTGTTATCATTATGGAGTTGGCTCGTATTGCCGATCACGTAATTTGTAATTCTATTTTGGCGGTAGATACCGGAGCACTTACTGGCTTTACCCACATCTTTCAACAAAGAGAAAAAATTTACGAAATCTACGAAGGAATTTGTGGTGCTCGCTTAACTACCAACATTGGTAGAATTGGCGGATTTGAAAGAGATTTCGATGATGCTACTTGGAAAAAAATTAAAGATTTTGTAAACGATTTCCCTAAGGCTTTTAAAGAATACGAAGCGTTGGTAAACAGAAACAGAATCTTCATGGATAGAACAATTGGTGCCGGACCAATGACCCCTGAGAATGCTTTGAATTATGGCTTTACCGGTCCGAACTTACGCGCAACAGGTTTAGATTATGATGTTCGTGTAATGAACCCTTATTCATCTTATCAAGATTTCGACTTCAGTATTCCTGTTGGAAAACAAGGAGATAGTTTCGACAGATATATGGTGCGCAGCGCCGAAATGTGGAACAGTATCAGCATCATCAAACAAGCATTGGAAAAAATGCCTGATGGTCCGTACCACGCAGATGTTCCTGAATTCTATTTGCCTCCAAAAGAAGATGTGTACACTAAAATGGAAGCTTTAATTTACCATTTCAAAATTGTGATGGGAGAAACTAAAGTACCAATTGGCGAGGTGTATCATGCTGTGGAAGGCGCAAATGGCGAATTAGGTTTTTACTTAGTGAGCGACGGGGGAAGACAACCATACCGTTTGCATTTCCGCCGTCCTTGTTTCATTACTTACCAGGCTTACGCAAAAATGATTGAAGGTTCTGTTTTATCAGATGCCATCATCACCATGAGTAGCTTAAATATTATTGCAGGCGAACTAGACGCTTAACATTATGAGTAGTCAGAAAAACATACAATTTTCAGAGGAAGCCATGGCCACGGTGAACAAAATCATCAGCCGCTATCCTGAAGGCAAACACAAATCGGCTTTGCTTCCAATTTTACACATTGCCCAAGCCGAATTCGACGGCTGGTTAAGCGCTGATGTAATGGCTTACGTAGCATCGATATTAAAAATTCAAGCGGTTGAAGTTTACGAAGTTGCTTCTTTCTACTCAATGTACAACCTTAAACCGGTTGGAAAATGTATGTTGGAGGTTTGCAGAACTTCATCTTGCTGGGCAAGAGGTGCCGACGATGTAGTAAATTACATTGGCAAAAAATTAAATATCAAACCAGGTGAAACTACCAAAGACGGAATGTTCTCTTTGAAAACAGTGGAATGTTTAGGTAGCTGTGGTACTGCACCAATGATGCAGTGTGGTGCTTCATATCACGAAAATCTTACGCCAGAAAAAATCGATACTATCTTAGATAATTACCGTGCTGACGGAAGAAGAAGAAGTTATACCGACATGGATTATAAAAATACCTTGTAAGCATGAGCAAAAAATTACTAATACATAATGAACACGTTGCTAATATTCACACTTTAGAGGTGTACAAGCAACATGGCGGTTATGCTTCTGTGGAGAAAGCGATTAAAACAATGACTCCTGAAGCTATTGTTGAGGAAGTTAAAAAATCGGGCTTGAGAGGTAGAGGTGGAGCTGGTTTCCCAACGGGCATGAAGTGGAGTTTCTTAGCTAAGCCAGAAGGTGTAGCGCGTTACTTAGTTTGTAATGCCGACGAATCGGAACCAGGTACATTTAAAGATAGATACTTGATGGAGAAAATTCCTCACGCTTTGGTGGAAGGAATGATTACTTCAAGTTTTGCCCTAGGTGTGCACACAGCATACATATATATTAGAGGTGAATATTTTTATGTTGCCAGAATTTTAGAAAAAGCCATTGAAGAAGCTTATGCAGCTGGCTTTTTAGGAAAAAATATTTTGGGAAGCGATTACCATCTTGATCTTTATGTTCATTTGGGTGGTGGTGCTTATATCTGTGGTGAAGAAACTGCCTTGTTAGAATCGTTGGAAGGTAAAAGAGGTAATCCTCGCATCAAACCTCCTTTTCCCGCAATAGCGGGATTATATGGCTGCCCCACTGTTGTAAACAACGTTGAAACTATTGCTGCCGTTGTTCCAATCGTAATGATGGGTGGCGACGAGTACGCTAAAATTGGTATAGGAAGAAGTACAGGAACTAAATTGATTTCTGCTTCGGGTCACATCAATAAACCAGGAGTTTACGAAATTGAATTGGGTTTACCTGTTGAAGAATTTGTTTACTCAGAAGAATATTGTGGTGGTATATGGAAAGGTAAAAAGATGAAAGCTTGTATTCCAGGCGGATCATCTGTACCTATTATTCCTGCTGAAATGTTATTGAAAACTGCTAATGGTGAACCACGCTTAATGACTTACGAATCGTTGAGTGATGGCGGTTTTGCAGGTGGTTCTATGCTAGGTTCTGGCGGATTTATGGTGTACGATGAAGACACTAGTATTCCAATGAATTTGTATACTTTGAATCGTTTTTACCATCATGAGAGTTGCGGACAGTGTTCGCCATGTCGTGAAGGTACAGGATGGATGGAAAAAGTTGCGCACCGTTTGGCCGAAGGTCATGGTAAACCAAGTGATATTGATTTGTTGTGGGATATTCAAAAACGTATTGAAGGAAATACCATTTGTCCGCTAGGTGATGCTGCTGCATGGCCAGTTGCAAGTGCTATTCGCCATTTTCGTCATGAGTTCGAAGAACTAATTCCTAAAAAAGAAGTTGCTCATTAAAAGATAATAACGAATGGCTAAAGTTACTATAGATGGTCACACAATAGAAGTTCCAGAAGGAACAACTATTCTGCAAGCCGCAAGAATGATTGGTCCGGAGGTTGCGCCTCCAACCATGTGCTACTACTCAACGCTCAAAACCAGCGGTGGATACTGCCGCACTTGTATAGTTAAAGTAACGAAGGGTTCTGATAAAGATCCTCGTCCGATGCCCAAACTGGTTGCTTCTTGCCGCACTATGGTAATGGACGGCATGGAAGTGGTAAACAATACTTCTCCTGAAGTGGTTGACGCTAGAAAAGGTGTGGTTGAATTCTTATTGATCAATCACCCATTGGATTGTCCGGTTTGCGATCAAGCAGGCGAATGTCATTTACAAGATTTAGGCTACGAGCATGGTTTATCATCTACTCGTTACGATTTTGAAAGAAGAACTTTTGAGAAAAAAGATATAGGCGACAAGATACAATTGCACATGACCCGTTGCATACTTTGCTACCGTTGTGTTAAAACTGCTGATCAAGTTACTGATGGCCGTTCTCACGGTGTAATGAACAGAGGTGATGTTGGTGAAATTAGCACTTACATTGAAAAAGCTATCGACAACGATTTCTCTGGAAACATGATTGATGTTTGTCCGGTTGGAGCGCTTACAGATAAAACTTTCCGTTTCAAATCTCGTGTTTGGTTTACCAAACCAGTTGATGCGCATAGAGATTGCAAAAAATGTTCAGGTAAAACTACACTTTGGTTGAAAGGCGAAGATGTGTTGCGCATTACGGCGCGTAAAGATAAATGGGGAGAAGTGGAAGACCAGCCAAACGGTCAGGCAGGATGGATTTGCAACGAGTGCCGTTTCGACAAGAAAAAAACTTCTGATTGGAAAATTGAAGGTCCGCGTAAGATTGATCACCACTCGGTTATCTCTCAAAATCACTACAATAAATTAGCATCTCCACAATATAAAAAGATTGGTAAATAATGGAATTAGCATTAATCGTTAAAATACTAATTGTGGTGGGCGTTTTTGTTCTCACCCTATTGGTTGCTCTATATTCTACTTGGGCTGAAAGAAAAGTTTCTGCTGTGATGCAAGATAGAATTGGTCCGAACAGAGCAGGTCCTTTCGGCTTACTTCAACCCTTAGCCGATGGTGTCAAAATGTTTACCAAAGAGGAAATTATTCCAACCACCGCCAATAGATTTTTATTTGTATTGGGTCCGTGTTTGGCCATGCTAACTGCGGGTATGACTTCAGCAGTAATTCCTTGGGGAGATACATTTGTAATCGACGGACAAGAATTTACCTTACAAGCAGCCGATGTAAATATTGGTATTTTGTATGCCTTCGGAGTAGTATCTGTGGGTGTTTATGGCATCATGTTGGGAGGTTGGGCATCAGATAACAAGTACTCTTTAATAGGTGCTATTCGTGCTTCTTCTCAAATGATTTCTTACGAATTGGCGATGGGTTTATCAATGATTGCCATCATCATGATGACAGGTTCTTTGAGCATTCGCGAAATTGTAGAACAGCAGCCTGGCTTCAACTGGAATGTATGGTACCAACCACTTGGCTTCGTTATTTTCTTTATTTGTGCTTTGGCTGAAACCAACCGCGCTCCTTTCGACTTACCAGAGTGCGAAACAGAGTTAATTGGCGGATACCATACAGAGTATTCTTCTATGAAATTAGGTTTCTTCTTGTTCGCCGAATACTTCAATATGTTTATCTCTTCTGCCATCATAGCAGCAGTATATTTTGGTGGATACAACTTTCCAGGAATGGACGAATTGAATGTTTCTCAAAACTGGTTAACCATTATTGGAGCCTTAGTGTTCTTCGCAAAAGTAATTTTAGGAATTTTAGTGTTCATGTGGATTCGTTGGACTTTACCACGTTTCCGTTACGATCAATTGATGAAATTAGGATGGCAAATTTTAATTCCATTGGCCATTGTGAATGTGTTGTTAACAGGTTTAGGAATTATTGTTTTTAAATAAAATACAATGAAGGCATTAACCAATAGAGCAAAAGTAGCAGTAGACAAAGAGTACACTCTAGCCGAGAGACTCTATTTACCTGCCGTTATCAAAGGGATGTTAATTACGTTGAGTCACGTCTTTAGAAGAAAGGCTACCGTAAAATATCCTGAAGTAGAAAAAGAATTCGCTCCAGTTTATCGCGGGCACCACGTGTTGAAACGCGATGAAGAAGGTCGTGAAAACTGCACAGCTTGCGGATTATGCGCAGTTGCTTGTCCGGCTGAAGCAATTACCATGACAGCTGGCGAACGCAAAAAAGGCGAAGAGAAATTATACCGCGAAGAGAAATACGCTAAGGTTTACGAAATCAACATGCTTCGTTGCATCTTCTGCGGATTGTGCGAAGAAGCTTGTCCGAAAGAAGCTATTTTCCTTACAGATGAAATTGTAAAAGCCGACTACAACAGAAAAGGATTTGTGTATGGTAAGGATAAGTTGGTAGAGAAAATGGACAACAGAATAGATATCACAAAACGTCAAAAAAAATATTAGAATGTTACTTTACGTATTTTATATTCTCTCTGCAATAACCGTTGGCTTCGCGCTAGCAACAATATTTTCTAAAAACCCGGTTTATAGTGTATTGTTTGTTATTGCTACTTTCTTCTCTATTGCCGGACACTTCATTTTATTGAACGCTCAATTTTTGGCTGTGGTGCAAGTGATTGTTTACGCAGGCGCCATCATGGTTTTATTCCTCACCGTATTGATGTATCTCAACTTAAACAAAAGCATAGAGTCGTCTAAACCAACTTTAATTAAAGTTGCTGCGGTGGTATCTGGCGGCTTACTGTTCTTGGTGTTGTTGGCTTCTTTCAAAACAGGATTGAGCATTGCGCCTACTGCAAACCATGAAGCTGGATTGATT
>CAMDPJ010000111.1 GCA_945903925.1 Chryseobacterium gleum | reverse complement strand
CTAACCTTAAAAAAACTGCATTAATAGGAAATATCGTGGTGTCGCTTTTGGCTGCCTTTGTGCCCTTAATAGTACTCACTTTTGAGTATGGTGCAATGTTGCTTACCTATTGGGACATCATTCAAATGAATGTTTTAGGTAATCCATTTCAATACATGTTCGATTGGAGTTTCTATTTAGCAATGTTCGCATTCATCACCACGCTTATTCGTGAATTGATAAAAGACATTGAAGACGTTGAAGGCGACGAACAAACTCAAATGAAAACATTAGCGGTGCAAATTGGTATTGAAAAAACCAAGAATGCCGCTTTAATTCTATCTGCTCTTACAGCTATCTTATTGCTGGTTTCTGCCTTAAAATTCTCTTTATTCGAACACAACAGAATGGCTATTTTGGTGTATCAAATTGTTGTGTTAATTGGATTGATTGTATTCTCTATCACCAAACTTAGAAAAGCACAAAATAAAGAAGAGTTCCACAGTGTAAGTTCTCTTTGGAAAATAATTATGTTGATGGGCTTCGTTACTTGTATTATTTCTTATCTCTTTTAGTTCATGCAACAGCACAAAAAAATAATACTCGCTTCTAAATCTCCACGCCGTCAGACGTTATTAAAAGAATTAAATGTGGAATTTGAAATCCGTTTGAAGGAAGTTGACGAAATTTATCCCGAACATTTAAGAGGCGTTGAAGTACCTGTTTTCTTAAGTAAACTAAAAGGAGAGGCTTTTAAAAATGATTTAAAAGACGATGAGGTGATAGTTACCTCAGACACTATCGTTTGTTTGAACGATGCTATCTTGGGTAAACCTCTCGACAGAAACGACGCTATCGCCATTTTAAAAGCATTGAGCGGCAAAATGCACCACGTTCATACCGGCGTGACCATTCAGCAAAAAGACTCATCTTATACTTTCTCAGAATCAACAGAAGTGTATTTCAAAAAACTATCTGAAGGAGAAATCACCTACTACATCGATACTTTCAAACCTTTCGATAAAGCCGGTGCTTATGGCATTCAAGAATGGATTGGCTATATCGGCATCGAAAAAATTAACGGCTGCTTTTACAATGTAATGGGATTGCCTTTGTTTAGATTGCATCAGGAGTTTTTGAGGTTGGGGGTGGTGAGTTTGTAGGGCTTTACTCCTTCGCATTAAAGAGATGAATCTATCTTTGATTATATTATTTACCCATCAACTTTTCTTGAATATCCTTAAATGTTTTTCCATCCTTGTTCACCCATTCTGTAAATCCATTTGAATTTCTTCCAAGCACCATATTAGAAGCTGCACTTGGACTGCTAAAAATCGCATCCTCAGCAAATATTAATTTTTCATTTTCTTCAATTAAAATCTTTGTTTCAATTAGTTTTTTTCTCATGGTGCGATATGTATCTGTGCATGAAGGCGACAACTCTTTTTTAGCTTCACTACCTTTAGGAACAATATATCCTTGATCAGTTTCTAGCATTGAAGCGTTGAATGTCTTGGTCTTGATGAAATAAATCTCGCCATTAATTTCTTTTTCTGATTGAACATTTCCAGACGAATGCTTAACAGTTGAAGAAATAAGAAATTTAAATCCCATAACAGGTAATATCAATTTCATCTGCTCGAGAAAATATTCCATATCCGAAATATCAGCTTCATGCAGAGTAGGTATACTTGGCGAGTTTCCATTTTCGATTTGCGCTGTTTTCGCTTCTAATGCCAGTTGAACAACTCTTGACTCAAGATATTTTATTTGAGTTTTTGTTAGTAGTTCATCTTTACTTACAAAGAAAATCAACTCTCTAAAATCTTTATTTGGATCACTCAAATGTTGCTTCAATCTCGTACGTATATTTTCAGCCTCACCTATATATATTTTCTCATCATAGGCATCGTCTGTAGGATCACCTTTCAAACAATAAATACCGGGGTTATCAAACTCAGATCTTGCCATAATTTTATTTACAGTAGCTCTGGGACTGTAAATTGCCTTACCTACCCAATTACCAATTTCACTCAGTCGAGGACCATATTCAGTGCCATCAATCATGTAAACGGTTAATTTTTTCCCCATAACAGTCAAATAATTTATATACTTTAAACTATGTTACGAGCGAATCTAATTGATTTATTCTGTTTTAAAAATTTTCAATATTCATCTTTCTGATTTTAAAAGCCCTGCCACCACATTTGTGCGCAAGCCCGTGGCAAAAGGCGAGGGTGCGGAAAGGCAGTGAACCATATTTTTAATTCGGATAAAAGGAGAATTAAAAATATGGAGAGAGCGCTGGCACCCGTCAGCTGACGGGCACTTGAATTTTTTGGATACTTTTTGTTTCAAGACAAAAAGTATCGATTTGCTTCTTTTAAAAGAAGAAATAATGAGGTTGCTTCGGAGTACCTCGCAATGACGAACTGGGTTTGCTAAACTTAGAAGAAAGAAAAGAAGAAATATTAAATCCATCTCCCTCCCACTGCACAAGCCTTTACACACCCCTCTTCTCTAAGAGGGATGGGGAACAAAAAAAATCCTTCCCGAATTTCTTCGAGAAGGATTTTTCATTTATCGCTTTCTTGAATTATTTCTTCTTGTTGAAATACTTCAAAGATTTACCTAAGAACTTAGCATTAGCACCCAATTGCTCTTCAATACGCAACAATTGATTGTATTTAGCTATTCTGTCAGAACGAGATGCAGAACCAGTTTTGATTTGACCACAGTTCAAAGCAACTGCTAAATCAGCAATTGTATTGTCTTCAGTCTCACCAGAACGGTGACTCATTACAGATGTGTAAGACGCTCTGTGAGCCATATCTACAGCTTGAATAGTTTCAGTTAATGAACCAATTTGGTTTACTTTAACCAAGATAGAGTTAGCTGTGTTGGTTTTAATTCCTTGCTCCAAACGCTTAACGTTAGTCACAAATAAATCATCACCTACCAATTGAACTTTACTTCCAATTTCTTTTGTTAATTCGCCCCAACCTTTCCAGTCGTCTTCGAATAAACCATCTTCAATTGAAACGATAGGGTATTTTTTCGCCCAGTCTTTCCAGAAAGAAACCATTTCAGATGAAGTTAATTTATCTCCTGAAGATTTTTTGAAGTGATATTTTTTCTCTTTCTCAATGTAAAACTCAGATGCAGCAGCATCCATACATAAGAAAATATCTTCACCCGGACGGTATCCAGCTTTTTCAATCGCTTGTAAAATGATTTTAATTCCTTCTTCGTTCGATTTAAGGTTTGGTGCAAAACCACCTTCATCACCTACGTTTGTAGACAATCCTTTGTCGTGTAACACCGTTTTAAGGTTGTGGAATACTTCCACACCCATTCTTAAAGATTCGCTGAAAGAAGAAGCCCCAGCAGGGAAAATCATGAACTCTTGGAAGTCGATGCTATTATCAGCATGAGAACCACCATTGATGATGTTCATCATTGGAATTGGTAGAGTATTAGCATTAACACCACCAACGTAACGGTATAAAGGCATACCAGCAGATTCTGCAGCAGCTTTAGCAGTAGCCAAAGAAACGCCTAAAATTGCGTTAGCACCCAATTTAGATTTGTTCACTGTTCCGTCGATTTCAATCATCGCGCGGTCGATGTCTTCTTGATCATAAACATACTTACCAGCTAAAGCATCGTTCAAAATACCGTTCACATTTTGAACAGCTTTTAAAACGCCTTTACCCATGTATTTTTTCTTGTTACCATCTCTCAATTCACATGCTTCGTGAGCACCTGTTGAGGCTCCTGATGGAACAGCGGCACGGCCAAATATACCTTGCTCAGTGATAACGTCCACTTCAACGGTTGGATTCCCTCTAGAATCCAAGATTTGTCTTGCGACAACTTTTGCGATGTAACTCATAAATTACCTAGATTATACTAATTGTTGTTTTTTTACTGAACTTAAATTTTTCACGAACTGGTCGAATAAATATCTTGAATCGTGCGGACCAGGTGATGATTCTGGATGATATTGCACAGAAAACACTTTCTTGCTCTTCATTCTTAAACCTGCTAAAGTTCCATCATTCAAATGTTGATGTGTTACCACAACATCTGGATGCGCCTTAGCTTCGTCCATATTCACGCAGAAACCATGGTTTTGAGAAGTGATTTCTCCTTTACCAGTTTCTAAATTTTTAATTGGATGATTGATTCCTCTGTGTCCGTTGTGCATTTTGAAAGTAGTTAAGCCCAATGATAAACCTATCATTTGGTGCCCTAAACATATTCCGAACACAGGTAAGTTACCTGCTATAATTTTCTTTACTTCTTTAATTACCTCTGGCATTGCTGATGGGTCGCCAGGGCCATTCGACAAAAAAATTCCATCTGGATTCCAAGCCAGCATTTCTTCATGAGAAGCGTTGTGAGGGAAAACTTTCAAGTAACAATCTCTATCATCGAAACAACGAAGGATATTTGTCTTAATACCTAAATCTAAAACAGCAATTCTAAAAGTCGAATCTTCTTTACCATAGAAATAAGCTTCTTTGGTAGATACTTTAGAAGCCAATTCTAATCCATCCATTGATGGGACTGCGGCCAATTTCTTTTTCAATTCCTCTGGATCTAATATCTCAGAAGAAATAATAGCATTCATAGCTCCTTTGCTTCTGATGTGGCGCACCAAAGCACGTGTATCAACATCACAAATCCCTACGATGTTCTCATCTTCAAAATATTTTTGAATTGAACGATCGGCTGAAGTTCTTGAATAAGGAATACTAAAGTTTTTACAAACCAAAGCAGATATTTTAATGCTTGATGAATCTGTTTCATCTTTATGCACACCATAATTACCAATATGTGCATTGGTGGTTAACATGATTTGTCCGAAATAAGAAGGATCTGTGAAGATCTCCTGATACCCTGTCATCCCTGTATTAAATGCCAACTCACCAGTTGCTGTTCCAATCTTACCAGCCGAATTTCCGTAATAAACTGTTCCATCTTGCAGAATCAATAAGGCTTTTGTTTTCTGAGCGTATTTCATATTTCTATTTCTTGCTTTAGCGACACAAAAAAAGGATAAAGTATTGATACTTTATCCTTTTTTATTTAAAAAACTTTTCAACTATTAATCTTCTTTTTGGTCTTTAGCTGATTTTGTTGCTTTAGGCGCTTTTTCTTCAGAAGCTGAATCTTCTACAACTGTAGCATCAGCAGCGGCTGTTTTCTTAGCACCTCTTCTGCTTTTCTTTTTAGCAGGAGCAGCAGTACCGTTATAATTTTGGTTGTAATCAACCAATTCGATTAAACACATGTCAGCGTTATCACCTAAACGGTTTCCTGTTTTAAGGATGCGAGTGTAACCACCCGGACGATCCATAATTTTAGGAGCGATTTCACCGAAAAGAAGTTTTACAGCTTCTTTATCTTGCAAGTATCCAAACACAATTCTTCTAGAATGTGTTGAATCAGTCTTTGATTTTGTAAGCAAAGGCTCTAAATATTTCTTCAATGCTTTTGCTTTAGCAACTGTTGTGTTGATTTTCTTATGCAAAATCAATGAAGAGGCCATGTTTGCAAGCATCAATTTTCTATGACCTGCCTGACGACCTAAATGGTTTACTGTTTTTCCGTGTCTCATCTCTCAAATGTATAAATCAGTTCTTCTCTTATTATTCTTTATCTAAGTATTTAGCTACGTTCATCCCGAAAGACAAACCTTTAACCAATACTAACTCGTCTAACTCAGTCAATGATTTTTTACCAAAGTTTCTGAATTTCAATAAATCGTTTTTGTTGAATGAAACCAAGTCACCTAAAGTTTCCACATCTGCAGCTTTCAAGCAGTTCAATGCTCTAACTGAAAGATCCATATCAACCAACTTGGTTTTCAACAACTGACGCATGTGTAATGATGTCTCATCAAACTCTTCAGCAGCCGATTTCTCTTCAGTATCCAATGTAATTTTCTCATCAGAAAACAACATGAAATGGTGAATCAAAATTTTGGCAGCCTCTTTCAATGCATCTTTAGGATGAACTGAACCGTCGGTTTTAATATTTAATACTAATTTCTCGTAATCTGTTTTTTGCTCTACACGATAGTTCTCAATGCTGTATTGAACATTTTTGATTGGGGTGTAGATAGAGTCGATTGCAATTGCTCCAGCAGCTGTGTTAGCTGATTTGTTCTCATCGGCAGCAACATATCCTCTTCCTTTTTCAATGGTAACTTCCATTTGCAATTTAACTGAACCTTCCATAGTACATAGTACTAAATCAGGGTTCAATACTTGAAATCCAGAAGCAAAGCTTCCAATATCTCCAGCAGTCAATTGTTTTTTACCTGTTAAAGAGATAGTTACTTTTTCAGCATCTGCATCTTCAATTTGTTTTTTGAAACGAACTTGTTTCAATCTCAAAATGATTTCAGTTACATCTTCAACAACACCTTTTATGGTAGAGAATTCATGACTAACACCTTCAATTCTTACAGATGTAATAGCATAACCTTCTAAAGAAGACAAAAGAATTCTTCTTAATGCGTTACCAACTGTAAGTCCAAATCCCGGTTCAAGTGGACGGAACTCGAAGCTGCCTTCGAACTCATCTGATTGAATCATCACAACATTATCGGGCTTCTGGAATGCTAAAATTGCCATATCTTAATTTTTTTTTAAGGTTAAAAAGATTACTTAGAGTATAATTCGACGATCAACTGTTCTTTTATGTTTTCAGGAATCTCGTCTCTTGGAGGCATTTGTAAATATCTACCTTCCAATTGGTGCTTATTAAATTCAACCCATGAAAACCCGTTTGCAGAACCAGCAACTGAATTAACAATAATTTCTAATGATTTAGATTTCTCACGAACTCCAACAACATCACCAGCTTTAACTTGGTAAGAAGCAATGTTTACTACTTCTCCGTTTACCACGATGTGACGGTGTCCAACCAATTGACGAGCAGCTCTTCTTGTGCGAGCGATACCCATTCTGTAAACAACGTTATCTAATCTTGATTCGCAAAGTTGTAACAACAACTCACCAGTAATACCAGATCTTCTTGCAGCTTCTTTAAATAAGTTTGCAAATTGTCTTTCTAAAATACCGTAAGTATATTTTGCTTTTTGTTTCTCTTGTAACTGAACAGCGTAATCTGACTTCTTAGCTTTTGCTTTTGAAGCACCGTGCATACCTGGAGGGTAAGGCTTTTTTTCTAATACTTTATCAGGACCAAAAATTGGCTCTTTAAACTTTCTTGCGATTTTCGACTTGGGACCTCTGTATCTTGCCATGACTTATTATTTCTATTTATAGTTTTTATAATTCGGAATTCAACATTCAGAATTCAAAATTAATTATACTCTTCTTCTCTTTGGAGGACGACATCCGTTGTGAGGCATAGGAGTAATATCTACAATCTCAGTAACTTCAATACCTGAATTGTGTACACTTCTAATTGCACTTTCTCTTCCTGCTCCCGGACCTTTCACAAACACTTTCACTCTTCTCAATCCTTTTTCGAAAGCCACCTTTGCACAATCCTCAGATGCTACTTGAGCAGCATACGGAGTGTTTTTCTTAGAACCTCTGAAA
>CAMDPJ010000110.1 GCA_945903925.1 Chryseobacterium gleum | reverse complement strand
CTTTACAATCTACCAAAGCATATTTTAATACATCTCCTTCTGCATCAAAAGCACTTGGATTATGAAGGAATACTTTACCTAAACACGCATCATCAATAGGCGCATAAAGCAATTTAGGCGAGGTATTGTTGCCTAAAAAAGGATTGAGCAACACTTTAGTTTCAATGTAAAAAGGTATCGCATCTGAATTAGGAATATTTACCACATTTGCATTTCTGTATTTATCATCAAAAGATATAGTGAATTCACCGGTTGAAGGATAGGTATGAGAAGTGGTATATTTATTAATGTTTATGTCGTGGCTGTATGAAGCAGGATAATTGGCATCTATCGTGGCTTCTTCTGTCTTTCCGTCTCCCCACTTAATGTATATTTTTTCAACATCAACATTACTAGATTTTTTGGTGTAAGTGGTTATCGTAGCAGTAATCGCGTTCGGTCCGGTTTGCACATAACTAATCTCCCCCGCTCTATTGTGCGTTGAAAAGCCCAAAAATCCCATGAATAAAAATATTATGAAGAGTATTTTCTGCATCAGTTTCAAAGATATGTATCTTAGGGGCGATTTAAAGATTTCACTATAGCAATTTAGATAGAAAAAATGAGCGATAAAAAATTAATTATAGGCATTACACAAGGCGACTACAACGGTGTAGGCTACGAGATTATTATTAAAACTTTTAGCGACGCAAGATTGTTAGAAATGTTTACTCCCGTGGTTTACGGCTCTCGCAAGTTCTTCACTTACTACCGCGATTTGCTAAAAGCAGAAGGTGTGATGTTTCAGTTGATAGACGATATTCAAAAGGTTCAGCCCAAAAAATTAAATTTAATCTCTTGTGTAGATGAAACAGAAGAACCTCAGCCTGGTGTTTCTACTGCGGGTGGCGGCCAAGGATCACTGCAAGCTTTAGAGCGTGCAACCAAAGATTTGGTAGAAAAACACATTGATGCTTTGGTTACGGCGCCTATCAATAAAGACAATATTCAATCGGAACAATTTAAATTTCCCGGACATACAGAATATCTTGAACATGCTGCAGGAGCCAAAGACAGCTTGATGTTTATGGTGACTGAAGGTTTGAAAATTGGCGTGGTAACCGGACACGTTCCTGTTGCCGAAGTAGCACAAAAAATATCTGCAGAGAAAAT
The DNA here is from genome assembly GCA_945903925.1 of Chryseobacterium gleum. Lineage (GTDB taxonomy): Bacteria > Bacteroidota > Bacteroidia > Flavobacteriales_C > JAHEZL01. The sequence goes on along the minus strand of CAMDPJ010000110.1, from coordinate 6,471 downwards.
CTTGTCGAAACTGCAATTGATGCATAAAAGTCTGGAACAAGATTACCAAATTCGGAAACCTCGTATTGCTGTCTTAGGCTTAAATCCTCATGCTGGTGACAATGGTTTATTGGGCAAAGAAGAAATAGAAATTATCTCTCCAGCGATTAAACAAGCTAAAGAAAAAGGAATTTTTGCGTTGGGTCCTTACTCTGCCGACGGATTTTTCGGCAATGGCTTGTACAAAAATTTCGATGCTGTTTTAGCGATGTACCACGATCAAGGATTGATTCCATTTAAAACACTAAGCTTCGGCAGCGGCGTTAATTTCACTGCTGGTTTACCAATAGTGCGCACCTCTCCCGATCACGGAACAGGCTATGAAATTGCAGGTAAAGGCACCGCCGATGAAAGCTCTTTCCGCAATGCTATTTATGAAGCAATGGACATTATTGCCAATCGCAAAATAAGCAAAGAGATTACTGCCAATCCTCTGCAAATTGTAGATAAAGAAAAGTTTGGTAGAAATGAGAGATATAGTGATGCAGAGAGAAGTTTGAGGGGGATGGAGAATTAGGAATAATTCCACTACATATGATCATTCACCTAGTTCGTCATTGCGAGATTTTTGTACCCAAAAATGAAGCAATCTCATCAATAAAATACTATGCCTACACAATAGTTCCTTCGTGCCTCAGGATGACATACTAAGCTCGTGCTTACTGTGGTTGTCATCCTGAGGTACGAAGGAACTATTGTCCTAAGCGGAAAATAAGATTGCTTCATTTTTGGGTACAAAAATCTCGCAATGACGAACTGGGTGTAAGAAAAAACAGGAGAAAAGAATTCTACCTCAACAAGAAAGAAACTCCCACAGAAATCGGCGCCAACTGAGGGCCATTGCCTCTCTCAAACATATTACTCAGCGAGTAATAGCTGTAGATGTTAAACATGGCGTAACCAATACGCGCATAAACTCCATAACGGTAAACATTCAAGTTTCTTATTTTATAATCTCTGATTTTGGTATCATGGTCGATAAACTGATGGTAATTGGTGATATTGACCCCAGCTTTCGCTCCAATATATAAACGAAATGGACCTTTTTTCTTTGTTCTTAAACGCAGCTCTAAAGGAATGTCGAACCATTCACTGGTAAAGCGATTAGATGCAAAAGGAACTTGCAAAGGAGCGATAGAAGTAGTGTTGAAGTTGTTGGAATACACAAACACTCCATTGTTCTGAACGTGTTCTACTGCATAACTTACACCGATTGCTAAGGCAAACGGACTATATCCTAAAGGTCTGTCGAAGAAAAAAGAGAGATTAAAGCCTAATGATTTTAAAGGATGTTGAACAATGCCCTGAGGTGTATTTCTCCACATGTTTGAAGTGATATCCAACACAATTGCATCTTCACTCAGTAGTTTGTGTTTGCGCTTTTTTATTTGTGAGCTTGGTTCGTTGCTTTGCGCAAAAATCAGCACAGAAAAAATAGTGAAAACTATAACTAAGATTTTCTTCATTTAGCCGGCAAGCTTTTTGTTGTTCACTTTCTGAGCAATTTTTTTTGCTGTTTCGTAAATGCTTTGCACATCGAAAGAACATTCTTTATACAATTCTTGCTGACTCCCATGATCTACAAATCTATCGGGAATACCCAATCGAACAACTTGTGCTTGGTAACCATGATCGCTCATAAATTCTAAAACCGCAGAACCCATGCCACCCAACAAAGTACCGTCTTCAACAGTTACTACTGTTTTGAATTTGCCAAACACTTCGTGCAACAATAGCTCGTCAATTGGTTTTGCAAAACGCATATCGTAATGCGCTGCAGATATTTTATCGGCTTCTAATTTAGCACAAGCTTCAGTAGCAAAATTACCCACCGGACCGATAGTTAAAATAGCCACATCATCGCCATGAATCATCTTTCTGCCTGTGCCAATCTTGATTTCTTTCAGGGGTGTTTTCCACTCAATCATAACACCTTCACCACGTGGATAGCGAATCGAGAACGGTCCACCACCAGGCAATTGCGCAGTGTACATTAAGTTTCTCAATTCCGATTCGTTCATGGGCGAAGAAACCACCATGTTTGGAATACAACGCATGTAAGCAAGATCGAAAGCTCCGTGATGTGTAGCGCCATCGGCACCAGCAAAGCCGGCTCTATCTAAACAAAATACAACTTGTAATTTTTGTAAGGCAACATCGTGCACCACTTGATCATAAGCACGCTGCATAAATGACGAATAAATATTACAAAAAGGCACCAATCCTTCAGTTGCTAAACCAGCCGAAAAGGTAACTGCGTGCTGCTCGGCAATACCCACATCATAAGCTCTATCGGGCATAGCGCTCATCATAATATTCAATGAACTTCCCGAAGGCATGGCAGGAGTGACGCCAACTATTTTTTCATTCTTCTCTGCCAACTCCACAATGGTGTGGCCAAATACATCTTGGTATTTAGGTGCCTGAGGTGTTGGAGGAGTTATCTTGATAATTTCTCCTGTTTCTTTATTGAACAAGCCTGGCGCATGCCAAGTAGTTTGATCACCAAATTCTGCATGCACGAAGCCTTTCCCTTTTTTGGTGAGAACATGCAAAATTTTCGGACCAGGTATATCTTTCAAGTCTTTTAAGACTTTAGCCAAATACTTAACATCATGCCCGTCAACCGGACCGAAATATCTAAAGTTTAAAGATTCGAAATAATTGCTTTTTGCTAAAAGTGTAGATTTAATGCCATTCTCAATTTTTTGAGCGATAGCCTGTGCGTTCGGTCCGAACTTGCTGATTTTCCCCAACAAATGCCAAACATCATCTTTCACCTTGTTGTAAGTATGCGAAGTGGTGATTTTAGTTAAGTACTCTTTCAAAGCCCCAACGTTAGGGTCGATAGACATACAATTATCGTTCAATATCACCAACAAATTAGAGTTGGCAACACCCCCGTGATTCAAGGCTTCGAAAGCCATACCGCCGGTTAAAGCACCATCACCAATTACGGCAATGTGTTGGCGGTTTTCATCTTTCAAATAATGAGAACCCACCGCCATGCCTAGTGCAGCAGAGATAGAAGTAGAAGAATGCCCCACACCAAAAGTATCGTATTCACTTTCGCTACGCTTGGGAAAACCACTAATTCCTTTGTATTTTCTATTGGTATGAAAAACGTCTTTTCTTCCTGTTAAAATCTTGTGACCATAAGCCTGATGCCCCACATCCCAAACAATTCTATCGTAAGGTGTATTAAAAACATAGTGAAGCGCCACGCTCAGCTCCACTGTTCCTAAGCTGGCACCAAAGTGGCCGCCTTTTACCGAAACCACATCAATAATAAACTGCCGCAATTCATCGCTCACCTGAGACAGTTGAGATTCCTTCAAGGCCCTAAGGTCTTGAGGAAACTGAATATTATTTAGTAATTCTCCCGCTTTAAATTCCATGTGTGCGCCAAGTTATATTGCAAAAATAGTATAAAACGGGGGGAAGTCAAATAATTTAGACAAGTACTTTACAATTGCTGTTCTCTCACTTCCACACTGACTCTTAATATTTTTTTCGCAGATCGCGCTTTTGCTTTTGCGATATTGTTAGCTTGGAAATCAAAACTTGATGTTTCTTGCATAAAATCAAACGTTGACGAGGCGCTGAAGAATGGAACAGCACAAATGTCCATTAACCTTATTTAGGTGATTATTTCTTCAAACTAAAAAATTTTCTGGAAACAAAAAATTACTTATGTCTTGCAATCAGCAAAAAAAATTGAACTCGAAAATGATTTCGTGACGAAAAATACTATTGATTTAGAATGAAACATTCATCACCCCATCATCATATTGCCAATCGTAAAATACAAGAACAATCCAAAGATATCATTTGTGGTGGTAACGAACGGACCCGTGGCAAGTGCCGGATTAACATTAAAACGATTAAGCAGCAAAGGGAAATAAGTGCCGAAAATTGCGGCAAAGATAATCACACTCAACAAGGCGATACTAACAGTAATGCAAACCATCAAAGAAACACCTAGCAATAAATTCAATCCGAAGAGAATTAAAGAACAAGCCAATCCATTAATTAATGCAACACCCGTTTCTTTAACCAATCTATCTGCAATCGGACCCTTCAATGAATTATTGGCAATTCCTTGCACTACAATTGCCGAAGATTGAACACCCACATTTCCACCCATCGCGGCGATTAGCGGAATAAAAACTGCCATTTCAGGATGTTGCGATATATCAAATATGCCTAACACTTTTGCGCTACCAATTCCACCTATCATACCCACCAACAACCAAGGCAAACGTGCTTTGGTAACCGTCCACATACTATCGTGTGCCTCTACCGTATCACTTAAACCCGATGCCAATTGATAATCTTTCTCTGCCTCTTCTTTAATTACGTCAACCACGTCGTCAATCGTAATTCTTCCTTTTAAGCGATTCAAATCATCTACAACAGGCAAAACCACCAAATCGTATTTTTCCATGATTTGAGCCACGTCGGAGCTCTCTGTGTAAGCTTTCACACAAATAACATCTCTATTTACTACATCTTCAATTTTGGTATTCGATGAAGTAAGAATTAAACTTTTTAAAGAAACGGTACCAATCAACTTGTTGTCTGCATCTACCACGTAAACCGTGTGAATGGTTTCAATATATTCTGCTTGTTTGCGCAATTCTTTCACACATTCTAAAACATCCCAATTAATATCAACCTTAAACAACTCCTTCGCCATCAAACCACCAGCAGAGTCTTCGGGATAATTTAAAAGATCAACAATATTGCTTGCTTTTTTTACATCATCAATCAACATCACCACTTTTTCTCTCTTCTCGCGAGGCAACTCCATAATCAAATCGGCAGCATCATCCGATTCCATATAATCAATGGCTTTCTTCGCAATTTGTTCAGGCGTTAAGCTGTTCAATAAGCCCTCACGGTCTTCTTCCCAAAGTTCAGCAATCGTTTCAGAAATCAATTCACCAGGCACCACATCAAAAAACATTTTGATTTCTTCTAAGGAAAGTCGCTTGGTGATTTCAGCAATATCGGCGGGGTGAATATCTTCAATCAACTCATTAACTTTCAATGCCGACTCTTCTTCTAAAGCCAGCTTTAAGTCTTTAATGTATTGTTCGTTGATTTCGAAATGCATGGGGCAAAGATATAAAAGGATTTCGTTCTTTTTAAGTTAGTGCGTTTGTAGGGGTGAGCTGCCGCTCGCCCGCTAAAATATTTTTAAATTTTTCTATTTCACGGGCGAAAGCATTTCGCCCCTACAGAAGTAATTTCTTCAAAAAGTTCCTTCTTAACAATTCCTTCATCTTCCTTAACCTAAAGTTGTTTTTGCGCTAACATAAAACACAACTTGTTGTAGTAAATTTAGTTCAAACAAAAAGGTATGGAATTAATTTCTGCGGAACAGTTAGGAAAAGCGATGGGAACAGGAAATTTTCCTGAGAACATCAACAAGTGGTTGATGCGTTTGCTGAAGCTTACCGATATTAATGATGTGTATAGAGATACCTACTATTTGCACAACGAAGATTTTATTGCTGCGGTTCTTAATGAATTAGACATTCGCTACTTTGTGAATGAAGAAGATTTAGAGAAAATTCCTGCAGAGGGACCGTTCATTACTGTTTCCAATCATCCTTTTGGAGTGGTAGATGGATTGATTTTATTGAAGATATTAATGTCGAGAAGAAAAGATTTTAAACTCATGGCCAACTTTCTTTTAGAACATGTTGAGCCGATGAAAGAAATGATTTTCTCTTTAAATCCTTTCGAAGGAGAAAGTGCTGCACGCTCAAGTTTCAGAGGATTGAAACAAGGAAAATTACATATAGAAAATCAATGTTGTTTGGGTGTTTTTCCTGCGGGAGAAGTTTCTGCTTTGCGCGGGTTAAAAGGAGTGGGAGATAAGGAGTGGAGCAGTACTGTGGTTAAGATGGTGAAGAATGCTAACGTCCCTGTAATTCCGGTTTATTTTCATGGCAGTAATTCTTTTATGTTTCATTTGTTGGGTTTACTTAATCCTAAGTTAAGAACTGCTCGTTTGCCGCATGAAATTTTGAATAAATCGAACAAGATGATACAGGTGCGTGTAGGCAATTTAATTGCACCAGAAGAAATAAAAATATTTTCAAACGTTGATCAGTTGTCTGCATTCTTGCGCGCTAAAACTTACGCTTTGGGTTCGGCGCTGAATGAGAATGTTGCTATTGCTTCATTGCTGAAATTCAAGAAGCCAAAAGATATTACTTCTGAAACTGATGCTGATGTTTTGCAAAAAGAGATTGATGCTTTACCCGATGATGCTTTTTTGTTTGAAACTGGAGTGTACAAAGTGTATTGCAGCACGTCGCGACACATTCCTCATTTGATGTATGAGATCGGAAGATTGCGCGAAATTACTTATCGTGAAGTGGGTGAAGGTGTTGGTGATAGTTTAGATATCGATGAGTT
>CAMDPJ010000109.1 GCA_945903925.1 Chryseobacterium gleum | reverse complement strand
TTATTCCCATTCTATTGTTGCTGGCGGTTTTGAACTAATATCGTAAACAACTCTGTTCACGCCTTTTACTCTATTGATAATGGTATTCGATACTTCAGCTAAAAACTCATAAGGCAAATGTACCCAGTCGGCAGTCATTCCATCCGTAGACGACACAGCTCTTAAAGCCACTGCATTTTCGTAAGTACGCTCATCACCCATTACGCCAACACTTTGCACGGGCAAGAAAATTGCGCCTGCCTGCCAAACCGAATCGTATAATCCTTTTTCTTTCAATAGGTTGATGTATATAGCATCTACTTCTTGCAAAGTGCGTACCTTTTCTTCGGTGATGGCACCTAAAACTCGAATGGCTAAACCTGGTCCGGGAAAAGGATGACGCCCCAACAATTCTGCACTCAATCCCATTGTTTTACCTACACGACGAACTTCATCTTTAAACAAAGAACGAAGAGGCTCCACAATTTTTAATTTCATGTAGTCGGGTAAGCCGCCAACATTGTGGTGTGATTTAATGGTAGCACTCGGACCTTTAACCGACACCGATTCAATAACATCTGGGTAGATGGTGCCTTGCGCCAACCATTTCACATCTTGTATCAAATGAGATTCTTCATCGAATATTTCGATGAATACTCTTCCTATTATTTTTCTTTTCGTTTCAGGATCGCTCACGCCATTCAACTGACTCAAGAACTTTTTGCCGGCATCAACTCCTTTTACATTTAAACCTAAATGTTTGTATTGTTCCAACACTTGTCCGAACTCATCTTTACGCAACAAGCCATTATCGATAAAAATGCAATACAAATTTTTGCCGATGGCTTTATGCAACAACACCGCAGCAACAGTTGAATCAACTCCGCCCGATAAGCCCAACACCACTTTATCATCGCCCAATTTCGCTTTCAATTCGGCAACAGTAGTTTCTACAAACGAATCTGGAGTCCACGCTTGTGCACAACCACAAATATTCACCACATAATTCTTCAACAAAGTACTACCTTCTAAGGAATGGTAAACTTCTGGATGAAATTGAATACAATATGTTTCTTCTCCTTTGATATGATAAGCCGCTACAGCAACATCTTTGGTAGAAGCAATGATTTCAAAATTATCGGCCAATTGAGTAACAGTGTCTCCATGCGACATCCAAACCTGAGAACCAACAGTCAGACCTTTCAACAAAGGATTAGCACTTTCAATTTTCTCGAGGTTAGCACGACCATACTCACGGTGAGCAGATTTACCCACAACTCCACCACCTTGTTTCGCCAAATACTGCGCGCCGTAGCACACACCCAATAATGGTAATTTGCCTTTAAAGGTTGATGTATTAATTTGAGGAGCGTCGGTATCGTTCACCGAAAAGGGACTACCCGATATAATTACCCCTTTCACATTCTCAGTAATAGCTGGAAAATGGTTATAAGGGTGAATTTCACAGTAAACATTTAATTCACGCACTCTTCTAGCAATCAACTGAGTGTACTGAGAACCACAATCTAAAATAAGTATCATTTCTTGCATGTGGCAAAGATACTATTAATGCTTAATTGGCAGAGAGATAGAGAAGATTTTTTGAAGATTTTTTGAACAATTGGAATTGAGGAAAAATATCGATAATTACTCTTCTTCACAATGCCCCTAAATCTGAAAAATCCTTTTTTATTGTTTTTTTCAAAATTCACACATCAATGACAAATTAACCCTTTTCAATACTTAAATTAGCGCTAAATTATATAGCCATGCAAATCCGTCCGCGCCGCAGAAGAGTTTCTTCTGGAATCAGAGAGTTGAGTAGAGAAACTTATTTAGATGTTTCAAACTTGGTTTACCCGCTTTTCTTAATGGATGGCGCGAATATAAAAGAGGAGATTCATTCTTTGCCTGGCAACTATAGAATGTCGTTGGAGAATATCATCAAAGAAATTGACTCTTGCATGAAGTTGGGCTTGAAGGCATTCATCTTATTCCCTAGCGTTGACGAAAAACACAAAAACAAAACGGCTACTTATAGCTATAGCTCCACAAATTTCTACATACGTGCCATTAAAGAAATTAAGAAAAGATTTCCTGAATGTGTGTTGATAAGCGATGTGGCAATGGACCCATACAGCAGTGACGGACACGATGGACTGGTTGATAACGACCAAATTGTAAATGACAATACTCTGCCTATTTTATCTAAAATGGCATTGGCACAAGCAGAAGCGGGAATAGATTTAATTGGTCCGAGCGACATGATGGACGGTAGAATTGGTTACTTAAGAGACGAGTTAGATAATAGCGGTTTCGAGAACACAGGCATCATGGCTTACACCGCCAAATACGCAAGTGCGTTCTACGGTCCGTTTAGAGATGCCTTAAATTCTGCCCCTAAAAAAGGAGATAAAAAAACCTACCAAATGGATTTCAGAAATACGCGCGAAGCCTTATTGGAAGCTGAATTGGACTACAATGAAGGCGCCGATTTCTTAATGGTAAAACCAGCGTTACATTATATGGATGTGATTAAATCGCTTAAAGACAGCTTCAATATTCCAATTGCAGCTTACCACGTGAGTGGTGAATGTGCTATGTTAAGTGCGGCTTGTAAAAATGGCTGGCTCGATTTCAATAAAGCAATGCCCGAGACGTTGTATAGCTTACGCAGAGCTGGTGCCGACATCATACTCACCTACTTTGCCAAGGATTATGCGAAAATGGCCAGCAAATTGTAGTATAAAAAAAATGAAAGAAATTGTACTGCTTTTGCTTTGTCCGTTATTCACTTTAGCTCAAAATGAAAATGGGATTTTCACCAATAAAATAGCAAAGAAAGAAATTCATACCGTTTTGCTGCATCCCAAAGATTTTGAGATGGCCTCGCCTATTATCTGCTTGAATTCGGGAGAACAACTCAAGCTAAGTTTCGATGATTTTAGCGCTAATATCAGCACCTATTCTTATACTTTAATTCATTGCACTCCCGACTGGAAGGCTTCTAACATTTGGTCTTCCGAATATATTAAAGGCTATACCGAATTCAGCTTTTCCTCGCACGAATACTCATTTAACACCAAACAAAAGTACATTCATTATTCAGAATCATTTCCACACGAAAACTTGCAAATCACCAAATCGGGAAACTACATTATTAAGGTCTTTCAAGATGGGGATTTAGACAATGTAGCACTAACCTATCGCTTTATGGTAGTGGAACCTAAACTGGGAATCAACTTAGATGAACATTATTCTTCAATTCCTGGCGAACTGTATTACAAGCACGAAGTAGACTTTAGTATTTCACCGCAGCAAGTGACTATTACCGACCCTTTTTCTGAAATAAAAGTGGTGCTGCTTCAAAACTACAATTGGAATACCGCCATCACCAATTTAAAACCACAATTTATCACTACCGAAAGTTTAACTTACAACTACAGTGAAGAAAACAGTTTCAACGCAGGCAATGAATACAGATATTTCGATACTCGTTCGTTGCGTTTTTATTCGGAAAGAATTTTAGCCTACAACACAGATGAACTGCTTACCACCACTAAACTTAAAGTAGATGACAAAAGAAATTTCTTGCAATACCGTTTGTACGAAGATTTAGACGGAATGCGATACATTAAAATACAAGAAGGAACAAATTCAGATATAGAAGCCGATTACACTCCCGTTCATTTCACTCTAAATGCTAAAGATTCTTTATTGGATTCTGATGTTTATGTTTATGGATCGCTCACCGATTGGCAATATTTACCCGAAGCTAAAATGAAATACAACGCAGAAAAACATCAGTTTGAAAGTATGTTGCTTTTAAAACAAGGTGTATACAATTACAACTATGTTTTACTCAAAAATGGAAAAATAGATGAAGGCTATTTTGAAGGAAATTTCTATCAAACAGAAAACATATATCAAGCGCTAGTTTACTATAAAAGCGTGATAGGAGATTATTGGCAATTAGTTGGAACTTCTTTGGTAAAAAGCACGTTAAGATAGCATCTATTATGGTAACACAAATCACAGAAAATATAGAAATTACGGTGGAGTCAATCTACAAAGACCGCCACTCTATGCCACGCGAAGGTATTTTTGTTTATGGATACCGAATCACCATTAGAAATCTCGGACAATATCGAGTTCAGTTGCTTAGCCGCGAATGGCACATCATCGACTCTGTGGGCGAAGAATTGGTTGTTGAAGGCGATGGCGTAGTTGGACAACAACCTATCATCGACCCAGGAAATTCATATACTTACGAATCGGGCACAGATTTAAAAACTGGTATTGGCACTATGGAAGGCCACTACAACATGGTAAACCTTGATACACTTGAAGAATTTGAAGTAATTGTTCCTAAGTTTGAATTATTGGCGAAATTTGTGTTGAATTGATAATATAAAATCATGCTGTGGGGGCGAGCTGAGCTCGCCCTTTTTTATTTCACAAAACCATTGGGCGAACACAGTTCGACCCTACCAAATAAATTGCTATTTTTAAAAAAACATTGAACCAATGACTTTCCCCATTCCTCAAAACGAACCTACTCTATCCTTCGCTCCAGAGAGCATAGAAAGAGAATTACTACAAAAAGAATTAGCCAATTTAAGAAGTCAGCAAATTGACATTCCTCTTTATATAGGCGACAAAGAAATTTTCACAGATAAGAAGATAAGCGTTCAACCTCCTCATGATATTCATCACAACTTAGGCACATTTAGCATGGGCACTAAGCAGCATGTGCAAGAAGCTATTGATGCTGCTTTGGCTGCTAGAGCAGTATGGAGTTTAACCCCATGGCAAGAAAGAGCTAAAATATTTTTAAGAGCTGCTGATTTGATTTCTGGTAAATACCGCTACAAAATACTGGCTAGTACGATGTTGTGCCAGAGCAAAAATGCTTATCAAGCAGAGATTGATGCTGCATGTGAATTCGCCGATTTCCTTCGATTCAATGTCTATTTCATGGAGAAAATTTACGCCGATCAACCCAGTTCTACTTCTGAAATAACGAACAGCCTAGAGTATCGCGCATTAGAAGGATTCATATTTGCCATCACTCCATTTAACTTCACTGCCATTGCCGGAAATCTATTTGCTGCTCCGGCTTTAATGGGAAATACAGTAGTTTGGAAACCGAATGAAGCACAAGCATACTCGGCTTACTTTACCATGGAAATATTTAAAGAAGCGGGCTTACCTGCAGGTGTGGTGAATATGGTAATTGCCGACGGTCCGGAAACAGGCGACATCGTTTTCAATCACAAAGATTTTGCGGGCTTGCATTTCACTGGTTCAACTAAAGTATTTAAATCACTTTGGAAAACCATTGGAGGAAATATAGATAAGTATAAAAGTTACCCAAGAATTGTGGGCGAAACTGGCGGTAAAGATTTCGTGCTAGCACATCCATCAGCAGATGTGAAAGTTGTTTCGACAGCATTGTCTCGTGGTGCTTTTGAATATCAGGGACAAAAATGTTCGGCTGCTTCTCGCGCTTACATTCCGCAATCGTTGTGGCCTCAAGTTAAAGATCTATTATTGAACGATGTGAAATCTTTCAAGATTGGTGGTACAGAAAACTTCGAGAATTTTGTGAATGCCGTAATTGATAAAAAAGCTTTCGATAGAATTGTATCTTATATTGAATACATCAAAACCTCTCCAGATGCCGAAATTTTAATAGGTGGCGGCTACGATTCAAGCAAAGGATATTTCATAGAACCAACTGTTGTACTTACCAAAAATGCACATTACAGAACAATGTGCGAAGAGATTTTCGGTCCGGTCTTAACGATTTATATTTACGAAGATGCCGACTTTGACGCAACACTAAAACTTATAGATAGCACCAGTGAATACGCATTAACAGGCGCAATTATATCTCAAGATAAAGCAGCAATAGCGCACACTTTAAAAGTTTTAGAACACGCTGCAGGAAATATTTACATTAACGACAAACCAACTGGTGCAGTGGTAAACCAACAACCTTTTGGCGGCGGACGAGCATCGGGAACCAATGACAAAGCAGGTTCTTATATCAACTTGCTTCGTTGGGTGAGTCCGAGAACAATTAAAGAAAATTTAAATCCGCCAACAGATTATAGATATCCTTTTATGGATAAATAGAAAGTGTAGGACGATAGTTCCTTCGGGGTACCTCAGGAGGACAAACTGGGTAAGTGCTGCTTAAGAGTGGTTGTCATCCTGAGGTACCCCGAAGGAACTATTGTACTGGTTATCACTTAAGCTATCTTCAAAAAAGCTTTCCCTAGATTCTCAATCAACTTCCCAGCAGTTAATCCTTCTTCTGAAGTTTCTTTAACTGCAATATCACCTGAGAGACCATGTAAAAAAACGCCCAAACAAGCTGCATTTACTGGTGCATATCCTTGAGCCAAAAGAGAAGTAATTAATCCGGTGAGTACATCCCCCGAGCCAGCTGTGGCCATGCCAGGATTGCCTGTAGTATTGAAAAAACACTTTCCTTCGGGTGTACAAACTATTGAATTTGCTCCTTTTAAAACAGCAACTATAGAATAAGTTTTACAGAAATCTTTAAGCTTTTGTAAGGCTTCATAGCTATCGCTAAAATCACCTACCAACCTTTTAAACTCTCCAGGATGCGGCGTTAAAATAGAATCTTTGGGAAGCAATTTTAATAATTTTTTATTCGCCGAAAGTATGTTCAAAGCATCGGCATCAAGCACGATGGGTGAACTCACCAACTTTAATATTTGCGATAATAATTTCTCTGCTTTCTTATATGTACCCAAGCCCGGCCCCACTCCCACAGCATCGAACTGTTCTAAAGAAGTGATGTATTCAATTTCATAACCTTCACCACCCGGAAAAGCCATTACTTCGGGCACTGCAGTTTGAATGATATTTAATCCTTTTTCGGGTACCAAAGCCGTTACCAATCCTGCTCCGCCGTGAATACAACTTTTAGAAGAAAGCACTGCTGCGCCCATTTTTCCTTCAGAACCAGCAATAATTAAGGCGTGACCGTAAGTGCCTTTGTGTCCGAACTTCTCTCTCTTTTTATGCAATAACTTTGCATCACTTAATTCTATCGTTTCAATGTCTTTGAAGGATCCAATAAACTTCTGGTTTAATCCAATACCCAATATTTTTATTTCGCCTAAAAAAGGCTGACTTTCCTTAAAGAAGAAACACAATTTTGGTCGTTCAAAAGTGAGGGTAACGTCGGCTTCAATTACTTCTACAGAAGGCGTGCTTTCACACAGTAATCCAGAAGGAACATCAACAGAAACAACGACATTGTCACCTGCATTTACTTTACGAATAACCTCCAGCCAGTCCCCTTCTAGCGGACGGGTTAAACCTACGCCAAACAACGCATCAATAATTATTGCTCCTGGATAGAGAAAGAAATCGTTGCTGCTTTTATACTCGTTAATAGATGTATTGGAATTTTTTAATCGTTCAAAATTAATGCTGAAATCTTTTGATGCTTTATCTGAAAATCGAAAAATCTCTACCTCTACGTTGTATCCATCGGCTTTGAGTAAACGCGCCAGAGCCAAGCCATCTCCACCGTTGTTACCTGCGCCGCAAAGAATTTGAAAAACAGAATCTTTGGAAAAACGAATGGTTAATTCATTTTTGAGGGCAATGGCTGCGCTCTCCATTAAATCGATAGATTCAACACCTTTGTAGTCGAGGTATTGTAAATCGCACAATCGAATTTGTTCGGGTGAAAGGATTTCCATGGTTTGTATTTTTTTATCCAGTACTTCGTAGGGGCGAGCTGCCGCTCGCCCGTTCTTCA
>CAMDPJ010000108.1 GCA_945903925.1 Chryseobacterium gleum | reverse complement strand
AGATGTAAAAGTTGATTTAGAAATTGCCAATGGCTTAGGGGCAGAAATGAGCATTGATGTGCTTAATTTATCCTCCAAAAACAGCAAGTTCAACAACAATGCGGTGCTAAGTGGTGCATTGATTTCCTCACCTGTAAATGTTCCTGCAGCCTTAGATGTGCCTAACGGAAGTTATCCCGTTACCCCAAGCACGGTGGCTTTAGCTTTCAATAAAGGAAACTCAAATATCGATCAGTTGATTTCTATTTTCCCCGATTCATTGGGCTATGGTTTAAATGTGAACCTAAATAAGAATTTACCTATTCCTACCTATCAACAGGTGATGGCTTCGTCGCCTAACTTCGTGTATGAAGGCACTTCTCTAGATGTAAATATGAATATTGAAATTCCCTTATCGATGGCGACTGCCGATTTAACTTTATCGAGCAGCAGCCATTTTAAATTGGCAAAATCGAATATTAATGAGGCTTTTACAGAGGGTACTTTTTCTTTGGTATGCGACAATGGGTTTCCATTTACAGCCGATATTTCCATTTATTTATTAGACCAAAGTGGCAATAAAATAGATTCGCTTTTTAAGAATGGAAGTGTTGCCGCAGCCAATATGGTGCAAAGTAATGGCGAGTGGAAGGTAAGTTCTAAAACACATTCTATCATTACTTTCGCTGTATCGGCTGCTAAAATGGAGCATTTGTTTAACAGCAGTAAAATAATGATTGTATCGAAGTTTAATACGGTTAAAAATCCCGATTACGTGAAGGTGTATAGCGATTATAGTATAGATTGTAAGTTAACAGGGGACTTTGATTTTAAAGTGAAATTGAAATAGGTCTCACCCCAGCCCGCTCCAAAGGAGAGGGCTGGGGTGAGACCAAATAAATTGAAAAAATGAAGAAGAATATATTGTTGATTTGTTTAGGTTTTTTGTGTTTGATGGCGGAGGCGCAGGATTTGGATAAAATGCCTCCTCGGAGAAAAATTGAATTTGCAGGAAATTACTCCTTAAACAGCACCGCCTTGAATTCTACTTTCTTAAAAAGTATTTATACTGGTCAATATATCGATACAGATTTAAAAAACTCTGTTCAAAAAAAAATAGGAGCATACAATCTTTTTGGTGCCGATGTTAATGCCTCGGCTTTATACTTTCATAAAATAGCATCGAGAACTTTTTTCTATGCAGGCGTTGGCTACAACATCGATTTAGGCGTTCAATTCACAGGAGATTTATTCAATTTGGTGTTTTATGGAAATGCAGATTATGCTGGTAAAACAGCCGATTTACAGGGCACGCAGGTGAAGTATATGCAATCTCAGTCTTTGCAATTTGGTTTTTCTAAAGAATGGAAAGATAGTTTGAAAGTAAAGCACAGAATGGATTTGGGAATGAGTTTGATTAAAGGTGAGAATATGTATGATCTTACCGTAAATAGTGGAAGTTTTTTTACTGAGCAAATTGGCGAATATGTCGACATCACCATTAAAGGAGATATGTATCAATCGGATACCAATCGTTTTGGATTAGACGCTTTCAATGGATTAGGTGCCGGATTAAATTTCAAATACGAGATTAAAAAGGATACTGCTTATAGAATTCTATTTGAGGTAAAGAATGTTGGTTATATACGTTGGAATGGCAATACTATTCAAAATGAAATGGATACTACACTTCGTTTCGAGGGAATAGAAATCGATAATATTTTCGCTATTCAAGATTCTACTTTTGAAAACATCGATGCACAAAGTATAGCTGGCGATGGCTTAAAAACCGAGAAAGCAGCAAGATGGATGTTATTGCCTTTAACGATTCATGCCAATTATCGCCATTATTTAAACGCTAAAAATTATATAGAAGGTGATATCAACTACAAAAACTGGGGAACTTATGTGCCTAAGTTAATTGTGGCATATGGAAGAAGATTCAATAGCTGTTTGTCTGCCGAAATCAATGGTGGTTATGGTGGATATGGTACTTATCATGCAGGCGCTAATTTCTCTGTCGATTGTAAGCAATTACAATTCAAAGTAGGAGCTTCCGATGTGTTGGGATTCATTGCGCCAAAACAGTTTTCTAATCAGGGTGTTTATTTAATGGCGTCGTATCTTTTTTAAAAGTATTTTTGTGCGGTAAGATTTTCTATGCAACACCACAGTTTTATAAATACCCACGCAATTCTCCATATCAAAAATATGGTGAGCAATAGCTGTGTTAAAGTGGTGCGCGAAGAATTGCAAAGAACCGGATTTATTGAGGTTTTGGATGTGAAGTTAGGTGAAGCAGAAATCAATTACGATGCGCAGGTTTTAAATCTCGATGTGATTGATACCATCTTAAAAAGAAACGGATTTGAACTCTTGCAAGACACAGCGGTGAAGTTGGTGGAGCAAATAAAAACCATTGTTATTGAGCATATTTTTTATGGTAGTAATACCAATTCTTTAATGCGCAATTCTGATTATTTAAGTGAGCGTTTGGGACAGCCTTATCCTTATCTCAGTAAAATATTCTCCGATAAAACGGGTTCTACTTTAGAGAAATATATCATCTTAATTAAGATCGAAAAAATAAAGGAGTTGATTACCTACGAAGAGTATTCGTTAAGCGAAATAGCTTTTATGATGGGTTATAGCAGCGTTCAATATTTGAGTAATCAATTCAAACAAATTACAGGCTATACCGTGAGCGATTATAAATCGAAGGGAATTAAAGACAGAAAATCGTTGTCGTCGGTGTTGTGATTTTTACCCGAATTGTCATTCACCCAGTGCGTCATTGCGAGGTACTCCGAAGCAACCTTATTTAGAAATTACTAATTAAAATACGATGAGTTTGCTTCGGGGTACCTCGCAATGACGAACTGGGTGTGAAAGGAGAAGCAGAAAAGGAGAGAAAGTTGAAGGGAATTTATTTAAACGACACTCCAATTCCACTTCCTTCATACCAATGATTAATTGGTTTTTCTTTAAAGAAAAGAAAGCTGCGACCTGTCTCTTGTGAGAACAGCGCTAACTTATCTGAAGCGTGCGAGTTGTCTCCTAAGATGATAGATTTGTCGTTTAGTAAAGGCTGTATAGTTTTATATTCTTGAAATTCGTAATCGGTAGAATGGTCGCTATCGTTGATGAACAATTCAATAGGCTCTTTTAGTTTTTTCAAACTCTCAATAGAATCACCCAATAATATTTCACCCACTTCTTTGTATTTACCACTCAACAAATAACCTGCTTGAGGATTGATGTCGGTACCGTAATATTTACCAGAAAATCCTTCTGCTTTATTTTTTAATAGCGCAGAACAAAGCAACACAGAACCTAATCCTTTGTCAATTCCTGTTTCTACTACAATTGTTGGTTTAATAATTCTAATAAAAGCATACCAGCCCAATCGTTTGGCGAAACGCACTTCTTTATCGGCAAATTTTTTCAAATCAGATTTCTCTGTTTCTCTTTGAATGTGCTGAATTAATTCTTGGTCGTTTTGTACTTCGTGAATATAAGTAAGCACTTCTTTGTGATTTTTTTTGGTAACAATGGCGATGAGGTGAGCCAAGTATAAAATATTGTCGGGCGCTAATTCGTATGTATAGTTGGTGTCTTCTTTAGACGCAAATCCCCATTTGATAACTGCTTTAAACTGACGAGCAGGGTATTTAGAAGCGAAATAAATTCTTCGTAAAAAATGAAGTAGCCAAATGCGCTTTAGGAATCTTAAAATTTTGCGTTTCATCTATTTCTTATAATTGTCCACAGCTGCACGAACGCTGCCATGAGTTTTTAATAAATCTAAGGCTTCGTTCATTTCAATTTTTAACTCATCCATTACCATTCTCGCGCCTCTATCCACCAATTTGTTGTTCGATAATTTCATGTCAACCATTTTGTTGCCACGCACTTTACCCAGCTTAATCATCACCGCAGTAGAAATCATATTCAAAATTAATTTCTGAGCAGTACCAGCTTTCATGCGGGTGCTTCCTGTAACGAATTCTGGTCCGACTACAGCTTCAATAGGAAACTTAGCAACTTTAGAAAGCGGACTTCCACTGTTACATGCAATGCAGCCTGTGGTGATGTTTTTTTCGTTGCATTTTAACAATGCGCCGATAACGTATGGCGTAGAGCCCGATGCTGCAATACCAATCACAACGTCTTTTTCAGTGATATTTCTGTCTTGTAAATCTATCCAACCTTGCATGTGGCTGTCTTCTGCAAATTCAACTGCTTTTCTAATGGCGCTATCTCCACCAGCAATGATGCCTACAACAACACCATGTTCAACACCAAAGGTGGGCGGACACTCAGAGGCATCTACAACACCCAATCGTCCGCTTGTACCAGCACCTAAGTAAAACAATCGACCGCCTTCAGCCATTTTAGGTACGATGGCATCTACCAAAGCCTCAATGTTTGGAATTATTTTTTCCACAGCATCGGCTACAGTTTTGTCTTCGTTGTTGATGTTCACCAACAATTCATTTACACTCATCTGTTCAAGATGTTTGTATTTCGATTCGGCTTCGGTAGATTTTTTGAATTCCATAATTAGTAAATGCTAGGGAATTTATTGGGATTGCTTTCGCGCATCATTTTGTACACTTTATCGAAAACGGTTTCCACGTTAGGTTTAGAGAAGTAGTTTCCATCTGAACCGTAGGCCGGACGGTGATCTTGAGCCGATATTGTTTTTGGTTCAGAATCTAAATGGAAGTAAGCTTCTTGTTCTACAACGATTTGCTGCAACATATAACCACTTGCTCCACCTTGCACGTCTTCATCCATTACAATGAGTCGGTTTGTTTTTTTAATTGACTCTACTATTTTCTTGTTCTTATCGAAAGGAAGTAAAGTTTGCACATCTATAATCTCCAAATGAATATCGTATTCTTTCAATTGTTCGGCAGCTTCAATCGCGATACTTACACATGAACCATAAGTAACCAAAGTAACATCTGTACCTTCCACCACCACTTCGGGCACGCCAAGCGGCACTTTAAACTCGCCTAAGTTGGCAGGTAATGTTTCTTTTCTGCGGTAAGCCAAAAGAGGTTCAATCACTATACCTGGGTCGAAAGCGCTCAACAAAGTATTGTACATTCCAGCAGCTTGCGTCATATTTCTAGGAACGCAAATATAAATTCCACGCAGAGAATTGATGATCATTCCCAGCGGAGAACCCGAATGCCAAATACCTTCAAAACGGTGTCCGCGTGTACGAATGATGAGCGGCGCTTTTTGTCCGCCTTTTGTTCTATAATGCAACGAAGCCAAGTCATCACTAATGGTCATTAAACCATAGATTAAATAATCTACATATTGAATTTCGGCGATAGGTCTTAATCCGCGCAAAGCCATGCCAACACCTTTACCTAGAATGGTAGCTTCGCGAATACCAGTGTCGCTCACGCGCATTTCACCGTATTTTTTTTGCATTCCTTCTAGCCCTTGATTTACGCCACCAATTTTACCAGCATCTTCTCCAAAAATCACCAACTTAGGTTCTTTGGCAAGCAGGGCATCGAAGTTGTCGCGAAGAATAATCCTTCCGTCTACCACAGGAGAATCTTCATTGTATACAGGTTTGACCTCTTTAACACTAATGGCCGAGTAGGCATCGTGACTGTATAGCAAAGAATTGTATCTATCGAAGTTTACAATGTTTTCTTGTGTTAACCAATCAGATAAAGTGTTCTTTTCATCGCTTTCTTCGTTGCGAACCAGTCTCAATATTTTTTTAGCAGCAATCACCAAATCTTTCCAGTTGGTGTCGATACCGTTAAGCAAGCTTTTCTTAACTGTTAAAATATTTTCTTTGCTGTTGCTTTTTGCAGCCAACTGATCGAAGAGTTTGCATAAATCTCTTACTTTATTTTTGATAGGTGTGAAGTATGCCTTCCATGCAGCATCTTTTCCTTCTTTAACGGTGATTACAGCTTGATCTTCAATAGCTTTAAGTTCATCTTCTGCAGCAAAAGCTTGCTTGATAATCCATTCTTTAAATTGCTTGTTGCAATCGTATTCTTTTTCCCAAGCCAATCTTTCCTCCGATTTGTATCTCTCATGAGAGCCCGAAGTAGAGTGGCCTTGCGGCTGAGTTAATTCTAAAACGTGAACCAAAACTGGCACATGTTTTTCTCGTGCTAGCTCAGCAGCTTTTTTATAAGTGAGGCAAAGTGCAGCATAATCCCAACCATTAACGGTCATGATTTCCCACCCTTTATTTTCTGCGTCTCTTTGAAAACCAGATAAAGCTTTGGATATGCTCCCTTTGGTGGTTTGTATGTCAACAGGAACAGAGATGGCGTACCCATCATCCCATACCGATAAAACTACGGGTACCTGCAAAACGCCCATGGCATTAATTGCCTCTAAGAAGATTCCTTCAGAGGTACTACCGTCACCAATGGTACAAAATGTTACTTCGTTGCCATTGTTAGATAGGGTGCTGTATTGATGTAATTCTTTGTTGTTTCTAAATAATTTTGAAGCCAAACCTAAGCCTACTGTTCTTGGTATTTGCGCTGCAGTAGGAGAAAGGTCGGTAGTGGTAATCTTCAACTTCGTCATGTCTTTCCAAGTGCCATCTTCGTTGATGAAGCGTGTTGTAAAGTGACTGTTCATTTGTCGGCCAGCCGAATGTGGCTCAGCCTCTATACTGGTGTGAGAATACAATTGCGCGAAAATTTGCTGATACGTTAATTCTTTAATCGCCAGCATGATGGTTTGATCGCGGTAATATCCGCTGCGGTAATCGCCATCACGAAATTGTTTGGCTAAAGCAATTTGAGCTATCTCTTTACCATCGCCAAAAATACCAAACTTAGCTTTTCCGGTAAGAACTTCTTTTCTTCCCAAAAGGCTGGCTTCTCTGCTTTCGCAAGCTAATTTATAATCGGCCAAAACGGCTTCTTTAAACTCGGCAAATGACAATTCATTCGCAGTATTTTTTCCTTTTTCAGAATAATTCATTCTTGTGAAAACATTTAAAAGTCAGCACTCGCCTCGCTTCTGCCCCTGCATTATTAGGCGAAAATAACAATTTAGGTGCATATGCCCGAAACGATTTGAAAATAAGATGGTATTGAGCTTCATTTATTTTATTAATCTCTTTAAATACAAGTGTTGTAGAAGGGGGCGTGTTTTAAAAAGTTTTTAACACCCTTACTTTTCCAGAATAATTTTTCGGTAGCGTATTTCTTTGCTCGAAACACCACCCGATTCGTGGGTGAAATTTTGCGTAATTTCCCATTCTTGGTAATCGTTCGATTTGTGAATGATAGTCCATGTTTCAATCACTTCGCTATCTTGGTAGTTTATCGTAATTGTTTTATTTTCCAATCGCCACGTAAAACCCTCAGTAATAATCGAGCTGTCTTGCGCTTGCGTTAAATTTCCTTTTTCTTTTTTATCGAAGTGAAAAGTACCTGCATTGCTTAAAGTATATTCTGATGTTTTTCCAAAAAAATATTTTTTAACAGTAAGTTCTACTATGTTCCATTCTCCACGAAGTTGAACAACAGAAATTATTTCTTTCCGACAAGAAAAAATGGAAATGATGTAAATGAAAAGAATTAGTTTTTTTCTCATTATTTTGTTGTGTTTTCGCTCTTTAGTTTGGTGTAAAGCGAATGTATTCTGCTGTTGTATGATGGTAGTTTTCCAAAAATGAGTTCTTGCTGTTCTTTAGACTGTTTGCGTACTAAATTTTTTAAAATACTAGTAATTTGTTCGTTGCTGTAATTGTTAATGACTTCGAAAAAACCTTCGGGATTTTTTACTAGGTAAAAGTACAGTCCTTCCGTTAAAAAATCGAGCGCTTTTATTTCGCATTTATCGGTATACCCGCTGGTTATTCGGGCATATTTAGAATAGTATG
>CAMDPJ010000107.1 GCA_945903925.1 Chryseobacterium gleum | reverse complement strand
AAGGTAGTTAGCAAAAGCTCGGCGCCCAGCATAATTCCTAAAAAGCCAATACAGGTAATGAGTGTGAAATATTTGGCTACATCTGCAAAAGTTTTTTTGGCATCAACATCTTTGCTCTTCTTGAAAAAGAACGGTTCTGCAGCGTATTGATATGCTTGAATAAAGAGCGTAATCATGATAGACAATTTGAAAATAGCGCCGTAAATTCCAATTTCATGTAAGGCTAATTTTTCGGGTAAAAGGTAGTTGGTTACCAATTTATCAAAATGCTGATTTACAGCACCAGCTAACCCAACAAATAGCATAGGTGCCGAGTAAGGAATTAATTTTTTCCAAAGAGGCACATCAAATTTCCAGCGATGATTTACAATTTCGGGAAGCAATAAAACAAGCGTTACTATGCTGGCTATTAGATTGGAAATAAAAACATAGCGAACACCAACGTTAGGCGCGTACACTGTGTAAATAATACTATTGAGCCATTCGTAGTTGTACTCATTAGTTAAGTATGGACAAAGCACATAAAAGAAGAAGTTGAGGAAGATATTTACGCCAAGTGAAAACAAGCGTATGAAGGCGAACTTTTTGGCTTTTTCCTTCATTCGCAAACCTGCAAAAGGGATAGCTGTGAGCGCATCGATACCTACAATAAGTCCTAAATACATAATGAATTCACGATGATCGGGATATTTCATAGCATTGGCAATATCTTGAGAAAAATAGAGGATGGTCCCTACCAGCAAGACAGAAGAAAACAGAACGGAAATAAAGGCGGTAGAATAAACATCATCTTTCCGGTCTTCGTGAGAGGTGGCGTAGCGGAAAAAGCCGGTTTCTAAACCATACGTAAAAAAGATAATCATCATGGCCACCCATGAGTAGGTGTTGGTGATAACGCCAAATTGTTCAACAGAAAAAACGCGTGCAAATAGCGGGGTGAGCAATAGGTAATTGGCCATTCTGCCCAATATGCTGCTTAGTCCGTAAACCGCTGTTTGTCCGAGTAATTTTTTAATTGCACTCATTGCGAGCGAAGTTACTTAAAAAGAGAAATGGAAAGGATATGTAGTAGTGAAGAGATATTAAAAAACAGATGTTTGTATTGTAAGGGCTAAAAATTTTTTAGTTGATTGCAAGTCTAGTGCTTCGGTAGGGGCGTCCGTCAGCTGACGGACGCCCCTACTTAAATTCTGCTTTTCTTTTTTCTAAAAATGCTGTTGTTCCTTCGCTAAAATCTTTGGTGCCGAAGCATTGGCCAAAGAGTTTTATTTCTTCTTCTAAACCGTTCATACCATCAGTATAATTGGCATTTACAGCTTTAATAGCTGAGGTGAGTGCCATGGGAGAATTCTTCCTAATTTTTTTTCCAATTTCTGAAGCTTTAGCTAGTAATTCTGCTGAAGGAACAACATGATTTACCAAACCATAATGCAAGGCAATTTTAGCATCAATCATTTCGGCTGTGAGAATCATTTCCATGGCTTTTGATTTACCAATAAGTTGAGGTAAGCGCTGTGTTCCGCCATAGCCAGGAATAACACCTAAGCCAACTTCGGGTAAGCCCATACGAGCATTTTCAGAAGCAATTCGAAGGTGACAAGCCATCGCCAATTCCAATCCGCCGCCTAACGCGAAACCATTGATGGCGGCTATTACTGGTTTTGAGAAATTGGCAACTTTATCGAACAACAATTCGTGACCTTTTGCACTTAATTCCTTTCCTTGTTCAGTAGAAAATTGCGCAAATTCTTTAATGTCGGCACCAGCAACAAAAGCCTTTTCACCAGCACCTGTGATGATTACAACGCGCACGGCAATATCTTTTTCTAATTCGCTTAATGCAGCGTTTAGTTCTTCGATGGTTTCTTTGTTGAGCGCATTGAGTTGTTGCGGGCGGTTGATAGTGATGGTGGAAATACCATCGGTGGTTTGGGCGAGAATGTTGTTGTAGATCATTATTCTATTGTTTTAAGAACTCCTCATGGCGCCAGTCTCCAGACTGGTGACTTTTCTACTCCGGCGTTTGTAACGCCTTTTTAAAATAGGCAATGAAATTGCCGAAGTAAGCAAGTCACCAGTCTGGAGACTGGCGCCATGATGCGTGTTATTTTCTTCCTTTACTAACTTCTTCAGCAGCTAAAGCAGCAGCACCAACGATTGCGGCATTCGGACCAGGCAAAGTTGATTTCAACAATTTCACTTTTCCTTTCCACATGTGCAGCATAAATTCGTTCATGTATTTTTCTGTTGGCACTAACAATACTTCGTTGGCTTTTACCATTCCACCATATAAAATAATGGCTTCTGGTCTTGTAATAGCAACTAAATTCGCCAAACCAATTCCTAATTTTCTTGCCGTGTAATCGAAAATTTGAATAGCCAATTCATCGCCATCTCTAGCTGCATCGCCTCCCATCTTGCCAGTGATATTTTCTTTGCCTACAGCCTTTAACATAGAATTACCTGTGAAATTTTCTGCCATTTGTCGGGCAGTATTTACCAAACCTGTAACAGAAGCATAAGTTTCTAAACAACCATATCTTCCGCAGTTGCATAATCTTCCATTTTCTTCTATGATGATGTGTCCGAGTTCACCAGCAAAACCATCGTGTCCATATACCATTTCATCGTTCACCACAATGCCCGAACCCACGCCAGTACCTAAGGTAATAACAGCGAAATCGCGCATACCTTTAGCAGCACCAAATAATTTTTCACCTATTGCGGCAGCATTTGCGTCGTTGGTTATGAAAGTAGATAAACCTGTTCTTTTTTCCACTTCTTTTTTTAGAGGTAAATCACCTCTCCACAAAAGATTAACGGCTTCTTGAATCATACCGTTGTAGTAATTTGCATTTGGTGCACCAATGCCGATTCCTATGCATTCCTTGTCTTTATTGCCGTTGATGATGGTTTTAATTTCATCAGATAAAGTATCTACAAACATATCGAAAACAGGATAAGCCTTTGTAGATAAGTTTTTGTAAGCTACAACGTGTCCGTTTTCATCAACCAATCCTATTTCCGTGTTGGTTCCTCCAATGTCGATTCCGATAGTGTATTTCATATTTAGTTCAATTTTTAATGTTCAAAGTTGATAATTGTACAAAGAAGGTAGTGCCAATATTTTCGGTGCTTTCAAACCAAATTTTACCGTCGATACCTTCAATCATTTTTTTCACCATGGCGAGTCCGAGCCCCATGCCCGAATTCTTTGTGGTGAAATTAGGAATAAAAATTTTCTCTTTATCGTATTCTGAAATTCCTTTACCATTGTCGCGAATTTCAATGATAATTTTATCGTTCAAATTTTTGAGCTGTATTTCAATTTTCCCTTTTCTGTCTTCAGGTATAGCTTGAATGGCATTTTTCACCAAGTTATTGAACACACGCAACATCTGATCTTTATCAGCTTTTACTTTTGTATTTTGAGCAACATTTTCAATGTTAATTTTCACGTCCTCTTTATCTGAGTAAAGCTGCTCACAATTTTCAAGTACACTCAACATATCTACTTCTTCCAAAATGGGGTCGGGCATGCGCGCAAAGTTTGAGAATTCAGTTGCAATGTTTGAAAGCGTATCGATTTGCTCAATTAAACTGCTTGATATTTTAGTGAGTCTTTCTTCAAATTCTTCTTGTGGAATATTTTTGTATAAACGTTTTAAATATTGAACGTTGAGTTTCATGGGGGTGAGCGGATTTTTAATTTCGTGCGCTACTTGTTTTGCCATTTCGCGCCATGCACCTTCACGTTCCGATTTCGCTAGTTTGTCGGCGCTTTCGCTCAATTCTAAAACTTTTCTATTGTACTCGGAAACCAAACTACCAATTTCATCTTTTCCATTCCATTGAATCATTTCGTTGCGTTTGCCTAAAGAAATATTTTTCAATTTATCTTGAATGATACTTAGTGGTTTGGTAATGTAATTGGATACTACTAATGCAGCTAAAAGAGAGAATACCACTAATAATCCGTAAATATTTACCAAGGCCACTAAGAAGTTCGAAATCTCTGTGCTCAATTCATTTTGTCGTGCGAAATAAGGTAAATTAAGGTAGCCCATAACTTTGCCATCGTCATTGAAAAAAGGAGTGTAAGCCGACAAATATTTCATCGATTCAATCTCTTCCGTTTGGGTATAATGAGTTTTGTGCAAGTAATGCATTTGATAGAATGCTTGAGGGTGCATTTGCGGTGAGAGCAAGCCTTTACTAAATATATCGTTGCGCGAAGAAGCAATGATTTTGCCTGAAGAATCGAAAAGGTTAATATCGCTAAAAAATATTTTGGAGTATCTGTCGAGTGTTTCTTTAATCAATTCGATATTGTTGAAACCATCTCTTCTTGTGAGTCGTCGTTCTACATCCATTTTCACCGATTTTATTTTTTCGGTAATGGCTTCTTCGTTCTTTTTGTTGTACTGTTTGCTGATGTAATATACAGAGCCCGCTCCCGTCATCACAGCAGAGAAAAGGAGTAAGATAAGCATGCTAAATTGCAAACGATTTTTAAACGAAACACGATGCGTATCAGAGTGAGAGAGGAGATAAGAGATGGAAAAGGCGATAAGTGCGATGAGGCAAAAGAGGATGAAAAGGTAAGAATAAGCAGAAAATATATTCCATACGCCCCATGATTCTAAACTAATAATTGTTACGTTTTTATTGCTTTTGTAAAGCAAGTGGCTGTACCCATTTATTTCTAGCCATTGAAATTCTTTGTTGCTGTTTTTACTTAGCGAATTAAGTGCTAAAGGGTAGTGGTAACCGCCCGTGTTGTTCACCAGTTTTTCATTATAATATTTGGCCGAAGAGTATTGTGTATTTAAAGTATTGTTTTCTGTTTCTTTGTTTACGAGAAGTACCGGAAAACCTGCTTCATCGGGCATATCACGAGGGGTTAGTGAAATATGAAATGTGTGATTTTCTGGCAAAGAAAATTCGGCAATATAGGCGCTGCTTTTGGAGCCATTACCTGAGTGAAAGAGTTGCGGTGCTATCATTTCCATTTTTGAAATCGCGCTGTCGTTGGCAATCGCTAAATCGTATTTGTCCCAATATTTATCAGAGAAATTTTCTTTTAAATATTTAATGGTGAGCAAAGAATCGTCGATATAATATAGAATACTGTCGGCTTTAATTTTTGGCGCTACACTTTCAAAAAGATATTCGGCAATAGGGTCGCGGTTGGTCGACATCAATGATATTTTTTGTTTGCGGTAGTTTTTTTCTTTGTGCTCTAAATTCTTTTCTAAAGCAGCAGATGCGTAGAAGGAAATAAATAGAATTAGAAATACGGTAGAACTTAGTTCAAAAGCCGAGTAGCCTTTGTAAGTGCGGTAAAACAGAATAGATACGATAGGAATGATGAGCAGTAAAGAGTATATATCTTCTATTTCATCAACAACAAGATAAAATACCAACCCAATGCCACAACAAAGTGCTACGCTGCTAAAAATTGTTCTTTTTTCAATGTTGTTTTCTTTTAGTGTTTGCCCCGATTTAATAGCGAGCAAAAGAAAGGAATACAACAGTAGTAGAATAATGAAAAGACTAGTGAAGCTGTAAAAATCAAGCGCGAATATTTTTTTTACATCCAGCTCCACATTCGAGTTAAACACCATTAATTCTATGGTTTCAGAGAGCAATAGTGAAGCACAGAGTAACACAAGCAGCACAAGGAAAGTCAAAATTCTTGGCGCAGCAGTCAGTTTTATTTTTTGTTTGGTGACGAATAGGATGTAGGCAAAAACAAAAATGCTGTGCAACAATAAATCGCCTAGAGAAGGCAGCCAAGCCGAGTAAGCAAAGAATTCGGGAGCCATTAATTTTGTTTCGTAGAGATGAAAAGGAAATTGAAATTCAAGTAATAAATATCTAAGTACTATCAAACATGCGATGAATACCGCACTTTTTGCAATGGCGTGGTAGAGCGTAAAAAGGAACAGCAGTATGGCGAAAAATTCTATAAGCGAAAGTGCAGTATTGCTGTGATTTTCGGCGTTGGAAAAATTGAGGTGTAAGTAGTTTTTTGATAAAGAAGCAAATGCACTTACTTTATTATCGATAGTAATACCAACATTTTTTGGAAGGGTGAATCGTTTTTGAAAGCTCGTTTTTACAAATGAATTTTCAAATTGATGTTGTTGTTTTATGGTGAGCAAGGCCACATAAGTTTTGTTGTTTTTTTGCAGCGATAATTTCTCGTAAAAGCCTCCAGGTGAATTCAAAAAACCATCTTTGGCATACAATAAATTATCGATAGGCTCCTCGTTGTTATTCCAAAAAATTAGGGATGAATCTTGGTAGATGAAAAGGCTTATCCCTTCTTCCTCATACAAGGTTCTCGACGCTAAAAAATTAGTGCTTAGAAGTTCTTCTTCGTTGTTGTTTTGAGTGGCTAAATTACTGAGTTCTAGTTGTAGTAATTTTTGCTGTGCACTGAGTTGTTTTGCAAAATTATGTTGTAGAGAATCACTTAGGTTATTGGCGCTATGCTGAAAATAGAGGAAAATAGTAATAAGCAGCAGAGCTATCGCCAAACCACTGCTTATTACAATATTTCTTTTTGATGAAGTCACATTAGTGTTTAATTGTTTTTTCCTTCGGGACGGAATGGATAAGCCCATGAAGCCATTGGTCCGGGTTTACGTGTTTGAATCCACACTTTACCTTCGCCGCTAAATCTGCACACCAAACCTTCGCCCGAGAAGAACAAAGATTTGTAGCCGCCAAAACGCGTTACTTGATATTGTAATCCGCCAGTGAATGCTACTATATTTCCTGTATCAACCACATAAGAATCTTTCACATCGATTTCTAAAATTCCACCAAATGAGTTGAACCAAAGATCGCCTTGTCCGCTTACCTCTGCCAAGAATAAACCAGCACCACTAAAAAAACCTTTGAAGCCTTGCCATTTAGAATTAACTGTTACCGATGGAGCCGAAGCTACAAAGGCAGAACTTTGCAAATACAAAGTTTCGCTGCCATTCATTGGGTAGTGCACTAAGTCTCCAGGAGATGCCGGTGCAATTTTTATTTCAGCATCACCATTTTCTGCAGTGAAATCGTTGATGAAGATAGATTCGCCAGTAAGTAAACGACCTAATCCGCCTTTCATCTTGGTCTTCATTTTAAGATTCGTATCCATGGTTGCCATGGCCGATGCTTCTACTTTTAATGTTTTTCCCGAAGGAATTTTAACGGTTAACAACGCGAAATCGGGTTGTCCTTCCATATAATGTTCGAATGTGTTTTCCATCTTATCTAGGTGTTAATCCTGGTGTTAAAGTAAATCCAAATGAGTTGTCGTTGTGCGATTGGCACCAAACGGTTCCTTTTCCTTTGAAGCGGCAAACCAAGCCTTCTCCGCCGAAATAAGAATTGATCCAACTTGTTCCAGCCTTAGAAATACTAAAATTTAAACTTTCTTGAAAAGCTACGATGTGTCCCGTATCTACAATATATTCGCCATCAACTTCAATAGGATAAATAGCACCAAATGAATTTAAAATCACGGTTCCTTTTCCTGTGGCGCTTAACCAAAATGCGCTTTCGCCCGAGAACAAAGATTTAAATCCTTGCCAGTTGAAATCGATATTTACATCGTGATCAGAGGCTACAAAAGAACCCGCTTGAATGATTAATTTATCGCCATTCAATTCGTAGGTAAACATGTCGCCAGGTAAAGAAGTTCCTAAGTAAACTTCGCCACCTTGAGAACCTGCGGTGAAATGATTTAAGAAAAAACTTTCGCCCGAAACCATTCTTTTGATGGCTTTCATGATACCGCGAGAATTCTTTTTATGTGTAGTGGTTTCAATTTGTAAATTGTCGCTCATGGCAATCATTGCACCTGCCTCTGCAGTGAATGATTCGCCGGGAAGTAGGCTTACTTTTGCTGAGGCTGCACCCGGACCTT
>CAMDPJ010000106.1 GCA_945903925.1 Chryseobacterium gleum | reverse complement strand
AGCGCAATTGACTTCAAACTGTGTGCATTCTCCCGAATAATGACAGCCGCCAGTAAACATCCACATATCGTGCAAAGTCCACACTATTGGCTTATTGAAAGCATACAAACTTTCTATATCACGCATTGAAAGAAAGCCGAAATTAATCCAATGAATATTAATCACATCGGCACTTTGTATCAAAGGATGTTGCGAAACATCAACGCCCACTTCATTGGTTGAAAACATAGAAACCGTTTTGTCTTTCAACAAAATTTTTCTTTGAAACAAATATTCGAAATAGGTAAAACCTTTGAGAATTTTTTTGCGAAGAGGAGATAAAGAAAGAGCTACCACTTTTTCGTTGGCCGACTTCTTCTCGAGCACCAGCATATGCGATTGAACGCCATTGCTATTTAAAGCATCATTGAGTCGGCGTGCAGCAATAGCCGCACCTCCACCCGAATCTGTATTGCTTAAAATAACAACTTTCATTTTTACACTTTATAAGCAAAAATATTGATTTGCATATCCATATTTCCTTTGTTGCCTTTCGTTACGAAAGGTTGAGAAAGCACCACTTCTTCTTTCAAATAATAACGAAAATTATTGTTCGCTAAAATAGAAAGCAATTCATGTAAATGCTGCGGTTGGCCATTAAATGAATGATACTCAATAAAAATATTTTCACATTTATGTAAATCATTTTTCGCCGAACGAATCACCTCTACTTCTGCACCTTCAATATCCATTTTAAGCATAGCGATGGAAGAATATTTTGCCAGCACATCCGTCAATGAAATGCTAGGAACATTGATGGTTTTAGCAGAAGTTCCAGTAGCAACAGCACCACCATCGGCACCTTCGGCGCTAAACTGAACACCATCGTTGCTAATCCAAATGGCTTGATGAATTGCTTCAACATTTGAAAGATGTTTTGTATTCGTGCTTAAACATTGGTGAATATTGGCATCGGCTTCGTAAGCCAAAATTTTAGCTTTTGGAAAAGCTTGCGCAAAAAACAAAGCGCTTAAACCTACATTGGCACCACAATCTATTACAACAGGCTCTTTGCTTGCAGTAGAAAACTGATAACATTTATCCACATAAATTTGCTTGTATTGCCAAAAGAAAGATTGAAAATCGGCAACGATGAAGGTTTGTCCGTTAAACTTAACTTCACGCCTGGTATAACGCTTTGTTCTGCCGTATTTCAAGCCCAACATCAATAAAGTTCGGTACTCTTTAATTTGAAAAAAGCGCTTTACTTCGTTGAGCAATATGTATAAAAAACTCTTCATTTATTTTATGTGTAGGACAATAGTTCCTTCGTTCCTCAGGATGACAACCACTACTTAAGTAGCACTTACCGAGTTTGTCATCCTGAGGAACGAAGGAACTATTGTGATGTTCTTTTACTCTTCATTTATTTATAAAATTCTGATTCGATTTTTTGTTGTAATTCGGGGTGGATATGCGGATTGGCGGCCAGAATTTCCTTACCAGAAACCAAATCGCGATTGCCTTGAAAATCGGTTACCACGCCGCCAGCTTGCTCAATGATAAATGCGCCAGCTGCGATATCCCATGGTTTTAAGCTGTATTCGTAAAAAGCTTCAAACCGTCCGCAAGCCACGTAAGCCAAATCAACCGCTGCCGAACCAATTCTTCTAATGCCTCGAGTGCGCGCCGTGAAATCTTTTAAAATTCTTAAGTAAGCATCCATTCTATTGAAATCCCAATAAGGAAAGCCAGTTGCCAACAAAGAATCTTCCATTCTTTTAGCCGAAGAAACCGAAATTTCCTCACCATTTAAATAGGCTTTACTACCTTTCCAAGCATAAAAACACTCATTCATATTGGGTTCAAAAATAACGCCCAACACAATTTCATCGTCTTCTTGCAAAGCAATAGAAACGCAATAAATTGGCAAACCGTGAATGAAATTGGTAGTGCCATCTAGAGGATCAATAATCCAATTGTACCTCTCTCCTATTTTAGAGCTTGTTCCTTCTTCGGCGATAAAACCGGCATCATCAATTAAAGTAGAAAGTTTGGCAATCACCTTTTCTTCCACCGTTTTATCTACGTAGGTCACTAAAGAGTTGAAATGCTCTTTAGATTCAACATCACCCGTTCTAATTTTTTTGTTTTCTTCTTTCATGAATTGTCCTACCTCTTTGGATAGAGCAATTACTTCGTGACATAATGCTTCGTAATTCATTATTGAGCTTTCTTAGAGGTCATTTTAAAATAGATGATACCAATAGTTCCAACAAGCATGAGAATGAAAGAAATCAATTGTGCTTGAGTCATAGTGATGCCAATGAATTCGAAAGTAGAATTCACTCTAATTTGCTCTATAGTGAAACGCTCTAGTCCGTTAAAAATCAAGTACAAACAAAAGATAACACCTGGAGTTGTAATTCGTTTTCTAACCATCCAAAGTATTCCAAAAATACTTAAGCCCATCACCACCTCATAAAAAGCAGTAGGATAAACGCCTACAGGCAGCTGATTGCAATAAGGTGCCCAAGCATCGCAATTGGCCATAGGAACACCAACTTCATTTACATTGTGAGGAAAATTGTACGACCACATCCAATCGGGTAAAAACGACATCCAACCAGGTTTTGGAGAAGTACTTTCGATACCCCAATCGCCATCGCCAGAAACTTGGCAACCAATTCTACCAATAGCATAAGCCAATATAAGAGATGGAGCCACCGCATCTGCAATTACCCATGGATTCATTTGTCGTTTGCGCACATAATACACCACCGCTATTGCTCCGCAAATGAGTCCGCCGTAAAAGGTAAGTCCCGATGGAGAAAGTAAACTTTCTATAGGATTAGCCTTAAACTCTTCCCAATATTCAAACTGATGAAACACTTTAGCTCCAATAATTCCAGCTAAAGCTGCCACCATTGTAATTTCGCCAACACGTTGTGATGGAAATATTTTAGTGTCTACCCAATTAGGTTCGGGTAATTTTTCTTTTTCTTTTTCACGATACTTCATGTAGGCAAAAGCGCCAGCCAATAACAAACCTGCCAACCAACTACCATGTTTAGAAAACATATAATCTTTCATCACCATGCCTTCAGCACTACCGAAGAAAATACCTAAAATTTTGTAGCCGAAGATAAAACCAATGATTCCATTAATGGCTATTTCACTAACCGACGCAGGTTTTCCGGTTAATACCTTCTCGGTGATAGGAAATAAAAAACCAGCTTGTTCTTTGCGTTTAAGCTCTTTACCAAAAAAGAAAGCAGCGGCTATAAATGACATGGCTACAATAAATCCGAAAGCCGGAAAAAACTGTAGGGCATCTATTTGGAGTCCGAAAACATCGTAAAAGAAATGATACAAAGTAGGATACATACAATACTGATTTGCAGTAAAAATAAAGTAAAGCATTGATTCTGCAATGAAAAATTTAAGAAGCTTGCAATCGGACTATTGTTTGCTAAATTCTAAATCTTTATTTTGGCACAGTAATTGAAAATTGCAACACACAATTAAAAACTGAAATTATTGAAAATTTAATACTCAAAGTCATGAAAACTACAATCAAAACATCGTTAATCTTATTAGTAATGGCAACTGCTTTTTCAGTTACCTCATGTAAGAGCAAAAAGAAACAAGAAGTTGCTGCACCAACAGGCGAAGTATTGGTAAACGAATATTGCACAGGACCAGAATTCTTTTCAGATAAAAAAACATTTAGAGCAAATGCTGTTAGTGAGAGCATGGACCAGCAAACTGCTAAAAACAAATCGATGATTGAAGCAAAACAAAAATTAGCATCTTTCATTAACACAACCATTAAATCTACTATAGACAACTACGTTAAAGACAACGAGCACAACAAAAAAGAAGATTTAGAGAAAAAATATGAAGGTTTAACAAGAGAGGTTGTAAACCAAAAGTTAAGCGGTATTAGAGTGATTTGCGATAAATTAACTAAAACACCAGAAGGAAACTACAAATCTTACGTAGCCCTTGAGTTAGGTGCAGATGATTTAGTGCAGGCGATCAACGACAGATTAACTAAAGAAGAAAGCTTAAAAGTGGATTACGATTACGAGAAATTCAAAAAAACTTTTGAAGAAGAAATGAATAAAATGAAATAATCAAAAAAGAAAATGATTATCCGCAATCGTACCAGTTAAATTATTTTCAAAGTGGCCTCATCCTCGGTCCTTTCCGTCAGCTGACGGACCACTGCTTAAAAATGCTTTTCACACCTAGTCACCCTTCTCTTTTGGAGAAGGGCTGGGGATGAGGCCCAATTAAGTTTAAAGGTAAAATTCCGGATAATCATAAAAAAGAACAAAAGAAAGCTCCTCGATGAAAATCGGGGAGTTTTTTTTGATACCATAGTTAGTCCCTTTTTTGCCAAAAAAAATACCTATTTTTATCCTCCTTGAACAACGAACAAAACATACCATTAGCTGAAAGAATGCGCCCTAAGCGCCTTTCTGAATATACCGGCCAAGGCCATTTGGTTGGTGCCAACGGCGCACTCACGTCGGCTATAAAATCGGGATATATTCCTTCGATCATTTTATGGGGACCTCCTGGTGTAGGTAAAACCACATTAGCACAGATCATTGCAGAAGAAAGCAAGCGCCCCATGTTTTCATTAAGCGCCATCAATTCTGGCGTAAAAGACATTCGCGAAATAATAGAGAAGGCCAAAGAGCAGAATTTATTTAGCAAGGGATTGAATCCTATTTTGTTCATCGATGAAATTCACCGATTTAGTAAATCGCAACAAGACTCATTGTTGGGTGCAGTTGAAAAAGGAACCATCACTTTAATTGGCGCCACTACAGAAAACCCATCGTTTGAAGTGATTTCGGCCTTACTTTCACGCTCTCAGGTATATGTTTTAAAACCACACAGCGAGAAAGATTTAATTGCTCTTTTAGAAAAGGCAATGAAGGAAGATGTTATTTTAAAAAAGAAAAATATTGAGCTAAAAGAAACCGAAAGCTTGTTGCAAATGAGTGGTGGTGATGCGCGAAGATTACTAAACAATTTTGAATTGCTGATTAACTGTAGTAACACAGAAAAAATTGTTATCGACAACAGCGCCGTTAAAGAGCAAATAAAGAACAATCCAACACTTTACGATAAAGCAGGCGAACAACATTACGATATCATTTCGGCATTTATTAAATCTATACGAGGTAGCGACCCTAACGCGGCCATTTACTATTTAGCTAGAATGATTGAGGGTGGTGAAAATCCCGAATTCATTGCACGACGACTGCTAATTGCCGCCTCTGAAGACATTGGCAATGCCAATCCCAACGCGCTGATGCTGGCCCAAAGTTGTTTTAATGCAGTTAGCGTAATTGGCCACCCCGAATGCCGCATCATCTTATCGCAATGCACTATTTATTTAGCTACTTCTCCAAAAAGCAACTCATCATACACCGCCATAAATAAAGCGCAAGAAGTGGTAAAAGAAACAGGTAATTTACCAGTGCCACTGCACCTGCGCAACGCTCCTACCAAAATGATGAAACAAATGGGCTACGGCGACAATTACGAATACAGTCATGCCCAAGAGAACAATTTCTCTTCACAAGAATACTTACCCGAACAAATAAAAGCCAGTAATTTCTTAGAGTTTGGCAATAACAAACGTGAACAAGATTTGAAGTCGCAGTTAGAAAAGTTATGGGATGGGAAATACAAGTTTTAATAAACTCTTTCCTCGCTTTTTCATAATTTGTTAATAATTTGTGTATTCTAAAGGATAAGCCCCAAAATGAATGGGTTATATTTGCACGGTATCCATTAAAAAAACCGACATGAAATTTATTGTATCAAGTGCCTCATTACTTAAGCAACTGCAGCTAACAGGCGGAGTGTTAAGCTCTAACAACGCATTGCCCATTTTAGATAACTTCCTTTTCGATATCAACGGTAACGATTTAAGTATTTCGGCTTCCGACTTAGAAATCACCATGTCGGCGAAAATGCAAATCGAATCTAAAGAGAATGGCAAAGTGGCTATTCCTGGTAAATTAGTAATTGAGATTTTAAAAACTTTCCCCGATCATCCTCTTACTTTCTCTGTAAATAAAGAGAATTTCGGTATTGAGATATTAAGCGACTACGGTAAATATAAATTAAGCGGTTTCAACGGCGAAGAGTTTCCTAAAACCCCGGCTATCGAGCAAGCATCTTCATTAGAAATTAACTCTAAGGTATTGTTGGGCGCTATCAACAAAACATTGTTTGCTGCTGGTAACGATGAATTGAGACCGGTAATGTCGGGAGTATTTTGTGAGCTTTCTCAAGAAAACATCACTTTCGTAGCTACCGATGCACACAAATTGGTTCGTTACAAACGTTTCGATTCTAAAGCAGGTAAAACATCTTCATTCATCTTGCCTTCAAAACCATTGACTCTTTTGCGTTCTAACATTGGAACAAAAGACGTGGCTGTAAAAGTAGAATACAATGCATCTAACGCTTTCTTCTCTTTCGACAACATCAACTTAATTTGCCGATTGATTGAAGGGAAATACCCTAACTACGAAGCGGTAATTCCAAAACAAAATCCGAATAAATTAACCATTGATAGAGCTTTATTATTAAACTCTATCAAACGTGTTTCTATTTTCGCCAACAAAACAACGCACCAGGTTCGTTTGAAAATTCAAGGAAGCGAGTTAAACATTTCTGCTGAAGACTTAGATTTTTCTAACGAAGCAAGCGAAAGATTAACTTGTCAGTACGAAGGTGACGACATGGAAATTGGTTTCAACTCTAAATTCATCATTGAGATGTTGAGCAACATGGACAGCAACAGCATTAATATTGAAATGTCGGCGCCTAACCGTGCAGGTATCATCATTCCTTCTGTAGAAGAAAGAAATGCCGATGAAGATATTTTGATGTTGGTGATGCCGGTGATGTTGAACTGATAAGACTTTATACAACATAAAAAAGAGCGATGATTTATAATCATCGCTCTTTTTGTTTTAACATAGTTCGTCATTTCACGCAGCTCGTCATTGCGAGGTACCCCGAAGCAACCTTATAATAAATGAGTATCTAAAACAAAATAAGTTTGCTTCGGGGTACCTCGCAATGACGAGCTGAGTAAATAACACTGTAATTTTTAAATAAAAAAGCCTCCTTCATAAATTTGATGAAAGAGGCTTTTCAAGTCTCAAAACGCAATTCTTTATCTTCCTATTAGTATCTTTCCATTTCATTATCTACATCTTCCTGCCACTCTAAAATACCACCATCAAGATTATATAAATTCTCAAAACCGAATCTTTCTTCTAAAGCACCAATAACAGAAGCCGATCTTTTTCCGCTGCGGCAATACACCACCACCATTTTATCGCGCGGTATTTTGTCTACATTGGCCAATATTTCATTCATGGGTATGTGGAGTCCGCCAATTTTAGCAATATCCAACTCGTAAGCTTCACGAACATCAATCAATTGAATTTGCTCGCCTTTGTCTAATCTTTCTTTTAATTCTATTGCCGAAATGCTATCCATAATGCTTAGTGTTTGAACCAAAAGTAAAAAAATTCTTTTCACTTTTGACTTTTATCCTATTTTTACGCCCTCGAACAACGTACGATTTTAGATTTACGATTTTAATTCAAACATTATGATTCAAGATATTTTAGATTTACTAAACCCCGAAAAATTAAAAGGAATAATGGAAGCTTGGATAGCCAGCTATCAAACCGCTTTCTATTTCATCTTGTGCTTAATTATCTTTTGTGAAACGGGCTTGGTGGCTTTTCCGCTTTTACCAGGAGATTCGCTGTTGTTTACTGCTGGTATGTTGGTGCATCAAAACACAGATTTAAATGTGTGGGCATTGATTCCTTTGCTATTCATTGCCGCAATTCTGGGCGATAACGTAAACTATTTTGTAGGAAAAACTTTTGGCGAAAAGGTTTTCGAGATTAAATTTTTGA
>CAMDPJ010000105.1 GCA_945903925.1 Chryseobacterium gleum | reverse complement strand
ACCTGCTAATGTACCTCCATACTGACTATACGTTGTTTTATTTGCTCCACCTTCATCAAATGTTATGTTATGATATGCACCTGCTCCAATGAAAGTATTACTTGGTACAGTTATACTCCCATCTACATGAAGAGTTGTAGATGGGGAAGTAGTACCAATACCTACTCTATTATTTGTTCCATCAACATATAGCATATTGGTTTCTCCATCACTTTCTACCCTGAAATTAACCGCCGCACCAGTTTCGTTAAATATGGCAGAACCATCAACATCCAACTTAGCACCTGGCGAGGTGTTACCTATCCCACAATTCCCAGAAGCATCAATAGTTAATCTAGTGTTGGTTTCAAGTGCCGATGTACCAATTTTAAATTTATCGGCATCGGAGTTATCGATACCCATGGAAAAGGTAGAAGTACCGTTTAATTGAAAATTAATTTTAGGGTCGCCTGTAGAAGTGCAGTTAATATCTACAGCGGTTGCAGTACCACTGTTGCTTTCTACATCTAAGTCGTTGCTAGGTGAGGTGGTACCTATACCTACTTGGGCATTTACCCCCCCCCCACAAAATACTGAATATCAACACGTTAATTTTTTTCATGTAAAAATATTAAGATGTAATATGATCTTAAAGGCGGCAATATATAAGTTTTTAGTGAAGGAAACAAATTGCCAAAACGATTAAAACAACTTCTAAAACACATTGCAGGCGCAGTAGTGATTGAATAGTGAGCATTTTATATAAGAAAAGATGTTTTAAAATTTCTTTCTGTCCGTAGGGGCGAAATGCTCGCCCGTGAATATAGAAATTCAAAAAAATCGGGCGAAAGCATTTCGCCCCTACGGAAGCACTAACTATGAAATAATGATAGTAACAGAATTGAGAAATGTTTTTTTTGGTAAGATTCAGGAATAAACTTCGAAGCAGTGTGGGCTTTCTCTCCGTCGGAGGAGGAGATTTCGATTTTACTTGTGCGCTGAAAGAGGAAGGATTAAAACAGGTATCTTGTTTTTATTTTAGCAAACAATTTGGATTCGCAGGATATGAAATAGATACCAAAGCAGGAAAAGCCTTGTTTTTTGATAAAAAATTGGTTTAATTCACTTAACATTTAAAAACATTGTATGAATATTGAAATTCGCAAACCCCAAATCAATGAAATACCACAATTGGTTGCACTGTGTGCTTTACATTCAGAGTACGAAAAGTACGACTTCATTAAAGAGGGGAAAGTAGAAAAATTGAGTGCGTTTTTATTTAGTGATAATCCTCCCTTGCAATGTTACATTGCGGTGGCAGAAGGAGAAATGGTAGCCTATACCACCTTTTCAAAACAGTTTTCTACTTGGCAAGCTATGCATTATTTACACATGGATTGTTTATTTGTTTTAGAAAATCATCGCGGCAAAGTAATTGGTGAAATGCTGGTGAACAAAGTGAAAGAAGCAGCAAAAGAAATGAACTGCACACAAATTCAATGGCAAACACCGCACGATAATGTTAGAGCGATTAAATTTTACCATAGAATTGGCGGAAAAGCAAAACAGAAATTGAGATATTTTTTGAATATTCAATAATTCTCATCAATACCCACTGAACAAAAATCTTGAATTTATTGAGCCATGCAGGTAATTCATTCAAAGAAAAGAAAACAAAGTAATAGATTGGACTTTTAGTCCTTTAGAAACTCAATGGTCTAAGAAGGAAATTCTTGGCCACTTAATTGATACTGCAATAAATAATTTGCAACGATTTACATAAATTCAATATTCAGAACATCCAGTTCTTTTAAGTCCATGAGATCAAAACGAATTGGTTAAACCGTTAGATATCAGGGATCAGATTTAACAAATCTATTAGAATTATGGCTTTCTCTTAACAATAGAATTTCGGCGCTAATAGTAAGTTTTGACAATAAGACATTAGACACAAAAATCATTTTTTCGAATACCAAAACAGATACTTTAGCCTTTTTAATTGATGATTATATGAATCATCTTGAGCACCATCTGAATCAAATAAGAAATGCCTCAGCCGACTAGCTGAGGCATTTCTTTTATATCAATTAGATTTTAGTAAGCCGATCTGCGCGGTCCGCCAGTTTTACCGCCGCCACCGCCGCCGCTGCCAGGTCTTCCGCCGCTTTTTCCACCGCCAAAGCCACCTTTTCCGCCACCAAATCCGCCTTTAAATCCGCCACCACCTTTTGGCTTATCTGCATTTCTAAATTTTCCTTTTCCGCCACCAGAGTTTCCACCGCCGCCGCCGCTAAAACCGCCGCCACCGCCGCCAGAACCTCTTTCTTGTGATTCGCTTACCGCAATATTTCTACCCAAAACTTCCGATCCGTTTAAGGCCTCAATTGCTGCTTTAGCCTCTTCGTCATTTGGCATCGTAATAAATCCAAAACCTTTACTCTGACGAGTGATTTTGTCCATAATGATCTTACATGAAGCTACAGCACCATGTTGTTCAAACAACAACTGTAATTCTTCTTCTTTTAATTTAAATGGTAAGCTACCTACAAAAATGTCCATATTATAATTTAATTTATTTGCTGTGAATGTACACTTAGTTTTTAAAGAATGAACGATAAACCCGAAAAAAATGAAAAAGCCGCGTGGGGGACAAGCGGCTTTTTCGAGGGAAATAAAACAATAAACAACATTCTAGGATATCTTACCTAAGCTTACTTTTAGCTTACAACTTGAGTAATACAAAGAACGTTTCGGCTTTCGATAAGTATATCCTAAACTTTAACCTAGTAGTGCTAAAGTACGAAACGTTTCCATATTTTGATAATTTTTTTCAGAAAATATTTAATTCTAGTGAATAATAGCAAAGCAGAGGGCAAGGAAGGGAACGATAGTTTAATGAAATCGTTTTTAAGGAAATATAGAGGCTAAATTCATTAATCCGTTTCCTAACGTGCAACAAAAAACAAGCAACAAAAAAGGCTTGAGGAGTGCCCAAGCCTTTTATAAAAGGAAATAGATTTTAGCCCAAATAAGATCGTAACAGTTTACTCTTGGTATGATGTTTTAAACGACGAATAGCTTTCTCTTTAATCTGACGAACGCGTTCACGTGTTAAACCGTGCTTGTTGCCAATCTCTTCTAAGGTAAAAGCGTGAGGCAAGCCAATACCAAAGAACATTCTTAATACATCTGCTTCTCTTTCTGTTAAAGTTGATAAAGATCGTTGTATCTCTGAGTGTAACGATTCTGCAATTAATTTTTTATCGGCCGTTGGCGAATCGTCGTTTTGCAATACATCTAGCAAACCATGATCTTCGCCTTCTTGAAACGGCGCATCGATACTTGTATGACGACCAGCAATACTAATTGCCCCTTCTACCTCATCAACGTCCATCTCTACCGCTTCAGCAATTTCTTCTACAGTTGGCTCTCGCTCTAGTCTTTGCTCTAAATCACTAATACCCTTTTTGATTTTGGTAAGATTACCTACTTTATTCAAAGGCAAACGCACCATTCTGCTTTGATCGGCAATGGCAGCTATAATCGACTGGCGAATCCACCATACGGCGTAAGAGATAAATTTAAATCCGCGTGTTTCATCAAAACGTTGCGCCGCTTTAATCAAACCTAAATTTCCTTCGTTAATCAAATCGGGTAAAGTTAAACCCTGGTTTTGGTATTGTTTGGCTACCGACACCACGAAACGTAGGTTGGCAGTGGTTAACCTTTCTAATGCTGCCTGGTCTCCAGCTCTAATTCTAATAGCTAAGGCAACTTCTTCCTCAGAGTTAATCAACTGCACCTTCCCTATCTCTTGCAAGTATTTATCGAGGGTAACACTGTCGCGGTTGGTAATTGATTTAGTTATTTTGAGTTGTCTCATAGAATCACTGTAATTTAATAATGGCTATTCTCTTCAAAAATAGGGCGCTCATACTTGTTTCTACTATTTAGTTGTGAAATTATTTGAACAAGCATTGTTAAGAACTCTTTAAATTAAGTACAACTTAATTGTATTAGATAACCTTCGTGTGAAAGTTAGTGATGGCATTTCTCAAAAAAAACCACTCTTTAGTTTTTACTCACTTTACCAAAAAAAATCACTTCCCTCTTCACCAAAGGCACTGCTCCCAATCTCTCTCGGAAAGGTTTGTTATTTGCTCTATCGATCACAACCAACAAAAAAAACTCGAAGCATTAAGCCTTAAAACTTTATTCATTATTATTACATTTACAAAAAAGAGAAGCTTGATGATAAATGTATTTTGGTTCAGAAGAGATTTACGTTTGCACGACAACACAGCGTTATTTCATGCCTTGAAAAATGATGAAGCTGTACTTCCCATCTTTATTTTTGATACCCATATTTTAAGTGACCTAAAGAACAAGAAAGACAAACGCGTTGATTTCATCCATCAATCGCTGCAAAAAATTCATGAAAAATTAATTGCTGCAGGTTCTTCTTTATACATTGTAAACGATACACCACACAAAGCTTTAGAGAAAATCACGCAAGATTTTGCTGTAAAAGCAGTTTACGCCAATCACGATTATGAACCTTCAGCGATAGAACGTGATGAAAAACTCGCCAAATACCTGCAATCGAAAAACATTGTTTTCCACACCTTTAAAGACCAAGTTGTTTTCGAGAAAAACGAGGTAATGAAAGCCGATGGAACTCCTTATACCGTGTTTACTCCTTTCTCTAAAATTTGGAAACAAAGGCTGCAAGAAAATCCTATCACACATTTCGAAAGTGAAAAGCTTATTGAAAATTTCATCAAAATAAGTCCGTATAAATTTCCATCCTTGCAAGATATCGGATTTGAAAAAAGTGAATTGATTTATCCAGAAGCCGAATGGAATGAAGCCTTGATTAAAAAATACCACGATACCCGTAATATTCCTTCTATCAAAGGAACTTCTTTATTAAGTGTTCACCTTCGTTTTGGAACAATCAGCATTCGCAAGCTGGTGAAAAAAGCTGTTGCCACCAACGAACAGTGGTTGAATGAATTGATATGGAGAGAATTTTTTATGGCAATTCTTTTTCACTTTCCGCGTGTGGTGAAAAATAGTTTTAAGGCCAAATACGACAAAATAGAATGGCGCAACAATGAGCAAGAATTTAAGGCTTGGTGCGAAGGAAAAACGGGTTACCCCATTGTTGATGCCGGCATGCGCGAGCTCAATGAAACAGGCTTTATGCACAACCGAGTGCGAATGATAGTAGCGAGTTTTTTAACCAAACATTTGCTTATTGATTGGCGCTGGGGAGAAGCCTATTTTGCCGAGAAATTGTTAGATTATGAACTATCAGCCAACAACGGAAACTGGCAATGGGCGGCAGGCAGTGGATGCGATGCTGCGCCCTATTTCAGAATATTTAATCCCGAAGAACAAACCAAAAAATTCGACACCGAAGAGAAATACATACGCCGTTGGGTGAAAGAAAAATACGCACCTATTGTAGAACATAAATTCGCCAGAGAACGCTGCTTAGAAGTGTATAAAAAAGCTGTGAAAGAATAAGAAATGAAGATTACTCAAATAGAAATTTTTGCCTCTCCCATTAAATTAAAAGAAGCATTTATCATTTCTTTAAGTCGGCACGAATACGCCGAAAATATTATAGTGCGCATCAGCACTAACGAAGGTTTGGTGGGCTTCGGCGAATGCTGTCCGTTTAAAAGCATCAACGGAGAAAGCATGGAAAGCGGAGTGATAGTGGGCAAATATTTAGCGCAAAATCTATTGCATAAAAATCCGCTCAACATTGAAGAATGTAGCGCCATTATGGATGCTACTATTTTTGGAAACTCAAGTATAAAAAGTGCTTTCGACATTGCCTTGTATGATATTGCAGCGCAACATGCACAACTTCCACTCTACGCTTTTTTGGGAGGAAAAAACAACAAAACAATCACTACCGATTACACCATAAGCATTGATACCCCAACTAAAATGGCTGCCGATGCGCAAAAAATTGTAGCCAACGGATTTCAATTCATCAAGGTAAAATTAGGCGCTAGTAAAAGTGATGACATCGAGCGCATCAAAAAAATTCGTGAAGCAGTTGGAGATAAAATTCCTTTAAGAATTGATGCCAACCAAGGCTGGAAAGCCGAAGAAGCAGTTGATATTTTAAATGCACTTTCTGTTTACAACATACAGCATTGCGAAGAACCCATTGCGCGATGGAATTTCATGGAATTACCGCGCATTAAAAAAGAAAGTAAAATAGAAATCATGGCCGATGAATCGTGTTGCGATCACAACGATGCCAAACGATTAATCGACTTAAATGCCTGTCACCAAATCAATGTTAAATTGGGCAAATCATCGGGCATATTTAAAGCTTTAAAAATTATTCAATTGGCCGAAAAAGCCAATA
Source organism: Chryseobacterium gleum (assembly GCA_945903925.1). Lineage (GTDB taxonomy): Bacteria > Bacteroidota > Bacteroidia > Flavobacteriales_C > JAHEZL01. The sequence goes on along the minus strand of CAMDPJ010000105.1, from coordinate 1,601 downwards.
TGAAAATGCAGGTAGGCGGATTTTTAGAATCGCGCCTAGCCTTTACCGCATCGGCCCATTTGGCTTTGTGCAGCGCGAATATAGTTCACTACGATTTCGATTCTCCATTGATGTTACAAGAAGATGTTGTGCTAGATGGAATACAATACAATAACAATGGTGAAATCACCTTACCTACTAAGATTGGCTTGGGCGCAAGTGTTGATGAAAAGCACTTAGTAAAACTGAATAAGATAGTAATGCAATAATTACATCTTTTGAAAATTATTGGCATTTCTGGAAAATTACTGTGATTATCCCTCTATAAAAAAAAATTAACCAATAGACTCAGGAAAAAAGAGACTTCTATATTAACTTGCAATATCAAATAGCAAACCGCAATGAATTTGAGGTGACCAAAAATTTATGTAATACTAAAACCATGAAAACTAAATTCACCATTTTTTGCACCATCATGAACACTGTATTATTTGCTCAGGTAAGTAACACTGGTTTTGCCGATACCAGCGGAGGCCAGCACATTGGTAAAATCACCATTGGCGGATATTTAGATACGTATTATGCTTTCAACTTCTCGGAACCAAGTGATGCTAATTCACCTTACTTTGTGTCGTCGAACAGACACAACGAAGCCAACATCAATTTGGCATTTATTGATTTGCGCTACAACACCGAAAACGTAAGAGCACGCATTACTCCCGGTTTTGGAACTTATATAAACGCCAATTATGCCGCTGAACAAGGGGTGCTTAAAAACATCATAGAAGCCAGTGCTGGTTTGCGCCTAAGCAAAAAGAAAAATTATTGGCTCGACTACGGTGTAATTGGTTCGCCATTCACCAACGAGAGTTATTTAAGTAAAGACCATTTGGTGTACAGCAGAACTTTAGGCGCCGAAAATGTTCCTTACTACTTATGTGGGGCAAAATTAAGCATGCCGCTTAGCAGCAAAACAAATCTATCTCTTTACGCACTTAACGGCTGGCAACAAATTAAGAATCAAAACAAACGTTTGTCGTTTGCTTCACAGCTAGAATACCGCCCAAACAACAATAACCTTATCAATTGGAATACCTATTTTGGCGATGAAAGTAGGGCAACAAATCCGCAATTTAAAAATCGATATTTTAGCGATGTTTACTGGATTTATGATTCGGGTAAAAAATTCACTTCTACCGCCTGCGCCTATTTAGGAATACAAGAAATAGCTAGTTCAAGATTTACTTGGTGGCAAGTTAATTACTCGGCGAAATATAATTTCAATGCTACATTTTCTTTGGCTGGTAGAGTTGAATATTTTAAAGACCCCACCAACATCATGGTAAGCAATATCACTTCCACAAAAGGATTTTCTACCACTAGTGCAAGCTTGTGTTTGAATGTAAAAATAAATGACAATGCTTTATTCAGACTTGAAAATCGCGCTTTTTACGCCAATGAAAATGCCTTCATTTGCAACAAAGGAATTGATACCAAATTTTTGAATTGGGCCATAGCAAATCTTACTGTTTGGTTTTAGCAGAAACGGAAAATCTTTCGTCTCTATCTCAACACTGCTAATTTCTGCAGTCTTTCTCGGCGTTGAACATTTCCATTTTCTT
>CAMDPJ010000104.1 GCA_945903925.1 Chryseobacterium gleum | reverse complement strand
TAAGAGATTTTAACTCTTCTTTAAGAGAAGGAAACTTTTTAATAAGTCGCTTTGCTTGTCTCTCAAAGACTTCAATGGATTTAACATTATAACTCATTGAGGAAATCTTCGGCATTGCGAGCTTTCTTTTTTCCAGCTCTAATTAACTTCATTTCCTCTACGGCTTCTCTAATTTCTTCCATTAGTAAAGCTTTGCTATCAGTAAGAGGTTTAGCTTTTACATAAGAAAAGCTCTTTAGTACTTCCATGAAGAACTCAGCTTTATTGTCTTTTATGTCTAAAAGTACTTTCATAGCAACAAATTTAGATAAAGATACAACATAGAAGCTATAAATGAAAGGGCTCTTACACACATAGATACTGACTGAAATGTGAGAAGTAAAAATAAGGATTTATGTCGTTTAATTCATATCCTAATTTGTACTGACTACTTTTCAGTATCCATGAACTTTTTTTGAAATACTTGATTAATATTTCGTGAATGGCCGAATTCTTTTCTACTTCTCCCATTAAATAAACTGCGGCTGTTCCTGCGTTTATTTTAAGTTGTTCTAAAGTGTAGAAGGAATAATATAAAAAGTCTTCGGTAGTAAGAATGGGGTGCACCGTAAACAATTTTAACTGACTGTCTTCAAACACAATGATATCGTAATGTTGTGAATGAATATTCACAAAAATAATAGGTTCTTTTTCTGTTTTGAAAAGATTGTACAAAGAGAGATAAGTAGGTGCTGCGTGCGGAAAATAGTCGATTGCAGAAAATTGTTTGTCGAAAATTTCTTTCAACGCGCTTGGCATGGCGAATACAGCGAAAGCATTCAAGAAATTAATCTCTTTGGTTAAAATAACACTTCCTTCGCTAATACTGCTGGCCGCTAAAAGATAATCGGTCGATTTTTCTTTGATGAATAAAGTACTAGGCACCAAGGTAAACTGAGAAGTAACTAACGACACAGAAACCTTTTGAAAAGTACTCTCTAATTTAAGTGGTGAAGTTTTAAAAAAATTGCTGAGTTTTTGTGAGTCGAATTCAAAATAATCGGTACTTAAATCTACCAATTGAAAAGCCAATATTTCTTTCTCTTTGGGCTCGAAAATATGCGCTTTCATCAAATTGTTCTCCACTTCCAAATGCAATTGCAAACTTTCTGTGGCATAGTTTGCCAAGCGTTTGTCAACGAATTGAATTTCCTTTTCAGAATTGATAACTCCTGCTTCCATTTATTTTATAATTTAGAGCCGAGCTAAATTAAGCAAATGAAATCAAAAGACGGTTAATTTAGTGTTAACTCAAATTTAAATTTGAAAGACCAGGTTATATCGTATTTGGGGCATGAGCCTACTGCCGGACAAGCCAAGTTGATTGCGCTATTGATCGAGTTTTTCACCATTCCTTTATCGCGACCTGTTTTTGTAATGCGCGGTTATGCTGGTACTGGTAAAACATCGCTGGTGAGTTCTTTTATAAAGGCTATGCCACACGCGTCATCGGTGCTTTTGGCGCCAACTGGTAGAGCCGCGAAAGTATTTGGCACTTACTCTAAACGTTCTGCTTTTACCATTCACAAAAAGATTTACCATAACGAATTTAAAGATGGAAATCCTCAATTTTCCTTGCAGAAGAATTTACACAAAAACACCATCTTCTTTGTAGATGAGGCATCGATGATAGCCAATTCGGGCGGACTAGGCGGCTCGTTTGTAAGTAAAGGAAGAAGTTTGTTAGATGATTTATTAGAATATGTTTTTACAGGCGAAAATTGTCGCTTGGTTTTCATTGGCGATACCGCTCAGTTGCCTCCAGTAGGTATGACTTTGAGTGTTGCTTTAGATGTAGAATATTTAAAAACTCATTGGGGATTAAATGTTTTCGGATTTGAAATGACCGAAGTAGTTCGACAAACTGCTCAGTCGGGAATTCTATTTAACGCCACCAAAATTCGCGAGCAACTAAAAGAAAAAGTGCCGGGTTATCCTCATATTGAATTGAATGATTTTCCAGATGTTAAAGTGATTAATAGTTATGAGGTAGAAGAACTGCTAGATGATGCTTATCGCGCATCGGGTGTAGAAAAAGCTGTTGTGATTACACGTTCCAACAAAATGGCCAATCAGTTTAATCAGCAGATACGCTATAAAATTCGCGGACAAGAAGATGAGATTTCTGCAGGCGAGTATTTGATGGTGGTGAAGAACAATTATTTTTGGTTGGGCGATGATTCTAAAGCTGGATTTATCGCCAACGGTGATATGGTTTACATAGAACGTGTTTTGAAAACGGAAGAGAAATTCGGACTCCGTTTCGTGAATCTGCAAGTTCGTTTGGTCGATTATCCAGATGAACCAGAATTGGAAGTGAAAGTAATGTTAGATACTTTAATGACCGATGCGCCTGCGCTTACCAAAGAGCAATCGAAAGCATTTTCTGAAGCCGTTTACGGCCATTACGTGACCCAAACCAATACCAAGCAAAAAATAAAAGAAGCGGTAAAAAAAGATCCTTATTACAATGCCTTGCAAGTGAAATTTGGATATGCCGTTACTTGTCACAAATCGCAAGGCGGACAATGGGATTACGCCTTTGTGGTGCAAGGATATCTTACCGATGAAATGGTGGATGTAGAATATTTACGATGGCTGTATACTGCTATTACACGAGCATCGAAGAAATTGTATTTCGTGAATTTTAGCGAGAAGTTTTTTGAATGAGGTTATGCTTTTAGAAATACACTTTAAACACCGCCGTTATTCCAAAAGTAGGAGTGGTTTTTCCGTTTAAATTGGTAAATCTCCAAAGCGCATCAACTCTTAATACTTTAAAGATATTTTCAATGCCAACTCCAGCTTCTAAGTAGGGTTCTTGCAACGCCGACATACCAGCAGGAAGTTTTATTTCTTGAGCGTGAGTGTTTGATAATCTACCTGCCAAACCTCTGGCAAAGGCCAATTCTCTCCATTGTAATTTTCTAAATAAAGGTAATTTATTGAAGATAAGTCCTTCTAAATGGTAAGTAGCCATTACTTGAACATACTCATCACTTACAAACTCGAATATTTTCATGAGGTTAAAGGCTTCGGCATCAAAATAATAAGAGTTGTTTCCAACGTGGGTCGTAAGCAAAGGATACGGAACGGTTCCCCATATTTTACCTGCTTCGGCAACCACTTGTATGTGTCCGGCATTACCAATATACCATTTGTCGACCATCTTAATTTTAGCACGATGAAAAGCATATTGAGAACCTAAAATTCCTTTGGCAGCAAATTCATAAGAGTAAGTGAAAATGGGGTATTTGGTTTTCAAACTCACTCTTCTGTAATCGTCTTCCAATATTTTTTCTTTGTACGCAATGCGGCCCGATAGTATTACGCTTGCAATTTTTATAGAGTTTATATGATTGCCATTGGGTTGTTCGAAATACAACGGCGCAACCGGCTTAATGTTTTGATAAGCAAAAGTGATTCTGTTGTGACTGCCTTTTGCCCATTCTCTTTCGTAGTAACCTGTGTATTTTTCAATGAAGAGAAATTTCACCGAATCTTTGCGAGAAAGAGAGGCCATGATGTTGTCGTTTTGAAAGGCATCTGGACTAGTATTCATCACTTCTAAGTCGCTGCTTAAATCAAAGCCCATGTATGAGCGCGGACTCATTTTAAAATAGTGCTGAGGAGTGAATTTGTACTTCACACGCTTATCGGTGGTGCCATAAGCAACGTGACCTAAAAATCGCCATTTTTTGCTGAATTTAGCTGTTGTTCTACCAGTGAATTTAAAACGATTTCCTTCAATGTTGTTGAAGCTGTATGATGTGAAATATGGGCCATACTCCCATTTTCCTAAAGGATAATAGCCGCTGGCAAACATCATCGACAATCGTTTCATAATCACGAAATATCGTGAATGTAATGCGCTATCAATTTTTGAATAGGCAGCCAGTTCGTTATCGTTTAGCGGCTGTGGGCGCTGAGTTTGCCAATAGGCACTAGTGTTGTCTTGAAGCGTGTCTTTTACTAGCACTTTTGTGGTTTGATTGAAGAAGTTATTGTCTTTAGGTTGATTGATGGTGTACTTATTGCTGAACGTTTGTTTGAGTCCGTACATTCCATATTGTTTATCAGCCAAATTAACATCTAAAAATATGGTTTCTTTTGCCGGTACCCATTGGCCATCAACGCGCTGAAAAAACTTATCCATTTCCATGCTTTTCACAAAGTTGATGTTGGCATCTTTGCTCATTTCCATGTGCGCTTTACATACGCCGTAAGTTGCGCTATCAATATAAAGGTGTCCGCGAAAAGTAAGTTCTTGTTTTCTCAATGGCACATAAAACAAATGGTACATCGAGTTGGTGTCGGTACGAATGGTGTCCACCAAAATGTAGTCGTAAGACAAAGTGCCTAAAGTGGCCAATGGGCCAACAAAATTTCTATTGAAGTTGAAAATATAATCATCGTAAATATTGTATTCCATGTAAAAGTTGGAGGTGAATTCGGCTACTGTGTTGCGGTCGATGCCCGATACTTTGCTGGCTTCAACTACTTCGTTTTCTAAATTCGGACCCGTCTTATAAAAATATTTGGTAGAGGATTCGGAAATCATGATAGGAATACTTGGCTTTTTAAACGTAGTAGAATCGATGTTTCTAAACAGAAATCCTATGGGCTTTAATAGCGCCACATTGGCAAGGTTGGTATCTGCATTGTTAAGGTTGAACTGAATTTTAGTGTAGTTGGTGCATTCGTAAGCTTTTAGATTCTTGTAATTGTTTTGGTCTTTGTGATCAACAACCAGCTTCATGATGGCTTCGGCAGGGTCGTTCTTTTTTCTTTTGGTTTTTTTGGCCACAATGCTTACTGCGGCAGTAATTTGAGGTTTTCTGATTAAAACGATTTCGATATTGCTTCGCGAAGAATTACATACTACTTTGGTGGGGTGGTAGCCTACCATAGAAACAATAAGCGTGTCCGCTGAACTCAATTGCAAAAAGAATTTACCTTCGGCATTGCTGGCCGATCCAAACTTGTTTTTTACTAAATACAAGTTCGCGTAGGGGAGTGCTGTTCTGCCTGCAGAATCAAGAATTTTGCCGATAATGTTAATTTGTGCTTCGCTATTTTGATTAAAAAGAAGACTAAAAATAAATGTGAAAATTAAATACTTAAGTTTCATTTTTATTGATTGTCGTGCTTTTGCGGTAATGTCATCCAATGTGTCACTTCTTGAAAGAAATGATTGCTCAATCCTTCGCCGCTCCAAAAATGATCGCTCTCACTGTTTTTATGCCGGGGTTTATGCACTCCATAAAAGTTTTCTTCAAAGCGCAGCATTTTTATAGGTTGATGTATTTTTTCTGTTGGGTCGCCTGGCACAGAAACCCAGTTATTTGGAATATAAGCTAGTATAAGTTGTCCGTTTTGAGGAAGCTTTTCACTAACTTTTATCCACTGCATAGTTATTTGTTTTCTGTTTGAACTAATTTACTTTTTCTGTTGTAAATAGGCAAATAGATAAAAGATAATCCACCGGCAATAACACTTGTAATGGTCATCATAAACAAAGCAATAAATGAATAAATAAAGGCATTGGGCTCACTTACTCCGTACAACACAAGTGTTAAGGTTACCATTAAATTCCATGTTCCAATACCTCCAGCTGTTGGTATAATCATACCCAAACTCCCCATAATTAAAGCCGCGAAGGCAACAGTAAATCCTAGTTCTGCAGTGCTTTCGTAAGATTTAAAAGAAACATACAATACACCAAAATACATCGTCCAGATTAGTAAAGTATGAAAGAAAAAGGCCCATTTTCTTTTGATGTCTTTTGTGCTTTTAACACCTTGCCACAAGTCGAACAAAATTTTGCCAATTTTCTTGCCTATGGAAGTGTTTAAAATTCGCTCGCGCATTTTGTAAAGTACAATGATTGAAATTAATCCAATTACCCCTATGACAATTAAAATAGGCCACAAGCCAGCTTTGTCTTCTAAGCTTTGCTTAACATCTGGTCGCAGCAAATAGCTTTTTACCAAATCGAACTGACTAATAAATAAAATACCCAGCATTAAGCCAAAGCAAAGCATGTCTACAATTCTTTCTACTACTACAGTTCCAAACAATTTGGTTAAAGGAATTTTTTCGTATCGATACAAAATAGAGCAACGTGACAACTCCCCTGAACGAGGAATTACCGAGTTGGAAAGGTACATGATGTTAACACTTAAAAAAGTATTGATGGTGTTGGGTTTATAGCCCATTGGCTCAATGATGGTTTGCCAGCGAATGGCTCTAGAATAATTGCTAATCAATGAAAGCAGGAAAGCAATAATGTACCATTTCATGTTCATGTTGCCTATTTCTTTCCAAAGGTCGATAGGGCTCCATCCTTTAATTTTATAGTGCAAATTTTTGGCGTCGGTTGTATAGGCTACTTCATCAAAATGGGTGTAAGAAATTTGAGTACCTATTACTTTAACGGTATCAATAAATTCAAAATATTCACCGTCTTCCGATCTTTCGATGGTATAAAACTCGTTGTTTAATTTCGTGGTGTCGCTCCAAACGAGCATTGTTTTTCCGAAGTTATTCAGTTCTTGTTTGAATTGAATTTCTTTGAAGTTTTTTCCATCCTTATTGTTTTCATACAAATACCACATCAATCCTAGTCCGATACTTAGGAATAACATGTATTTAATAATATTTAGAATTTTGGCTTTCACGCTGGCAAAGATGCTGAAAATAATTGAAAAGCCCAACCCATTTTAGTAGCCGAAAATCTCTTCTAAACTCAGCACTTTTACAGCACCTTGTTTTTGCAGCCATTTCATATTGAGGGTCTTGGTGTTTCCTAAAATCAAATAGGCGAATTTTTGGTTTTGCAAATTAGCCATTTGAAAAGCTTCAATATCTTTAAAAGTGAGGGTGTTTAAGGCATTGTACAAATCTTTTCTTCTGTCGTAGTTGTAGCCCAAACGAAGGTTGTTTCTGTAGCTGCTAAAGAAACCAGTTTTAATGATTCTTCCTGTTTCAATGTTTTGGCGTAGTGAGGTAGTAGCTGTTTCCCACACTTTTGGTGAATACGGTAGTTTTCTAATGATGGTATCCATCGATAACAAGGCCTCTGGCATTTTATCGGCCTGTGTGCCCAACATTCCCCAAAAGGTAAATGGTTCTTCTTTATAGAATGGTTCGTTGATAGAGCCACCTACTCCATAGGCTAAAGCTTTGGCTTCGCGAATTTCTTGAAAAGTGATGCTCGACATATCACCACCAAAATATTCGTTGAAGATGGATATGGAAGGTGTTAATTTTTGATCGAAAGTTTTTCCTTTGGTATAAATGCCAATGATAGCCTGTTGCATGTTGTAATCTACCACATAATATTCGTTGGCTTGCATTTCTTTTTTGTTGAATATTTTTGCGGCAGGGGCTTCGCTTAAATAGGAAGGGAAAAGTTTGGTTAGACTTTCGTTTTGAGAAGAAGTTATTTCCGGACCATAATAACAAATTTCATTTTTGGTGTTCCATAGTTTTTTGATTTCTGCCAAAAGTTGTGGCGACGAAAATGCTTCTATATCTTTTGGTTTTGCGCGGTTTAACCAAGGTGAGTTTTGGCCATATAAAACATATCCCGACATGGCCTTCCACAAAATGGTTTCTTTGTTTAGTTTCTCATCACTACGTTGCTTTAGCATTTTCATTTTCAAACCTTGTAAAGCGTTTTCATCGGCCACAGCATCGGTGAAAATAGATTGAATCATAGCCAATGCTTCGGGCATACTTTCGGCTAAGCCCGATAGGTTGATGTTGGTTTCATGTGCCGATACTCCAAAGCTATATTCACATGCGATTTTGTAGAAATCTTCGTGTAATTCGCCATTCGATTTTTTTGATGTGCCTAAGTTTTCTAAATATTCTATTGCGCTTTCCAATAGCGGATTTTCATAACTACCAAAATTGTAGTGAATGTTGATGCTGAATAGTTGATTGTCGTTGTTTTTTACATACCAC
>CAMDPJ010000103.1 GCA_945903925.1 Chryseobacterium gleum | reverse complement strand
ATAATTACGGCATTCTTTATCCTGGAAATGGGGAAGTTATTTACAACGGGGAGGCCAATCAGATCATTAAAATAGGCAATTACAATACACTTAGAATTAAAAAAAATGGAGGTAAAACAATACTTAAGGGAAATGCTAATACCTTTATTTGCAAAAAGCTTATCAATGAAAAAAGTTTGCTGGAAATTGGTAACGAAACAGTAAATATCACCGATAGTCTAGTTAACCACGATATTCTTCACTTCACCTCCACACAGCAAAGCAGAACCATCAAACACCTTATTAATCAACCTGCAGCTTCATTGGTTTTTAAGGTTGCGGCCATAGTAAACATTAAAGGCGACTGGATAAATCAAGGAAATTTTGCTGCTGGCGTAGGCAAAATAATTTTTTCTGATTCCACCAACCATCAAAAAATTATTGGAAACAGCACTTTCAATAAAATAGAAATTGCTAAATCTAAAAAAAATTTGGAACTCAATAATGACATTACCATACAAACGGAAATTAAACTGAATTCAGGAAAAATAAATTTGCAAAACAACACTATAACTCTAACAACGAACGGCAAAATAAAAGATGAAAATGCACAAAACTATATTTATGGAAACAATGGGAAAATTATCGTTAATAAAACCATTAACGAGAATAGCAAAGACACTGTAAATGGTATTGGATTAATCATACAATCTTCTGCAAATTGGGGAAATACGCAATTCATTAGAAAGCATAACTTGTACAATATTGAAGGGCAAAACACTATTAAACGCCAGTTTGAAATTCACCCAACAAACAACACCCATCTCAATGAAAAAGTAACTTTCTACTACCTGCCTCACGAACTCGAAAACAACAGCCATCAGCAATTGGGTTTATACAAATCGGAACATGAAATAGTATGGCAAAACATAACGGGAGCAAAAGACACCAACCTTTATTCTATTGCAGCAAGCGGTATTGCATCATTTTCAACTTGGACTTTCAAAAACATTCCCACTAATCCGCTTCCGGTTCAATGGTTAGAAACAACATTAATCAACCAACAACAAACATTATTTTGGAGCACTGCCAGCGAACAAAACGTAAGTTATTTTGAAATTCAAAATTCAGCAGATGGCATTCATTTCAATACCATAGAAAAATTGAACGCCTGCGGAACTTGCAATTATCTCAACGAATATCACTTGCAGCTAATTGAACAAAACTATAACGAATACCTGCGCATTAAAAGTGTAGATTTTGATGGAGCGGTAAGCTTCTCCACTATCCTTCAAAAAGCAACAAATCACCACAAAATAGAAATTCAAATTTGCAATAACGAACTTAGCGTTTCAAATATTGAGGACAACGCTATTCTTGAAATATACAATCTAGAAGGGAAATTAATTCTCCACCAGAAAACACAAAAAGAGGAAACAATAAAGATTGACTTCTCGAAAGGAGTTTATTTCTATCGCATCAATGAAAAGACAGGAAAATTAGCACTTACTAATTAGTTCTTTTTCCATCTACAAAAGGCACCACATAGGCTCCAGAAAAACCAAGTTTCTTGGCTTCTTCTGTGCGCTTTTCAGCTTCGGCCTTTGTAGCAAAAGTACCCGAATAATATTTGTGCTTTCCAGCTACTTCTTCATTAGAAATACCTGATAATGTTTTAAAAACAGCGGGATCTTTTTTAGTAGCAAATACGCCCAATTGAACTTTATAAGTAGTTACTTTACGACTTACAGACGCAGCCACTCCTTTAACCATTGCCGAAGAGGAATCTGCCGTAGCAGATGTTGCAGACAAAACATTTTCTACCACAAATGTTTTTGCTGCCGACGATCGTAAATTAGCATCTGCAGAATTGTAACCAGTAATCACAGCCTCAGAAAGAAAAAACTCCTCTCTCGCCTCACTAACCAAATAAGAAAATTTACCAATAATATGGTAATCTTTTTTAATCTCTCCGTTCGCTCTTAATTTATAAGTTACTCTAAAAACACTTTCAGCAGGAACATTTAACCAAACAATTTTTAGTTTTTGTTGCTCGAATGTAAAAACACCGTTTGTAGCTGCACTGTTTCCTTCATAGGCGGTAAGTCCTTCTGGAATTTCTTCAACGAACTTTGCTATACCAGCAATGTTTCCTTTATTAATTTCTACAGTAACCAACACCTCTTGACCCGCAGCAATGCGGTAAGCCGAAAATGATCTTTTACAAATAGCGGGATTTGCAGCTAAAAAACTAGTAAACAATATGATTTCAAACAGGGAAAGAATAAATCCTCTTCTCATAGCAATAGGTTTAAATATTGTGGTTTAGTCAAATATAGGTTGTAGCATTCGTTTTACAAAAAAAAATATCCATTATCTTAAAAATCATATTTATTACATTTGCGTTATGAGTATTAAAGAAGAAATTGAAAAAAGAAGAACTTTCGGTATTATTAGTCACCCCGATGCTGGTAAAACAACATTAACAGAAAAACTACTTTTATTTGGTGGGGCCATTCAAACGGCGGGCGCCGTAAAATCGAATAAAATTAAGAAGACTGCTACTTCCGACTGGATGGAAATTGAGAAACAAAGAGGCATCTCGGTAGCTACTTCGGTAATGGGTTTCGACTACAAGAATACGAAAATAAATATTTTAGATACTCCCGGTCACAAAGACTTTGCTGAAGACACCTACAGAACACTTACTGCTGTAGATAGTGTGATTGTAGTGATTGACGTTGCCAAAGGTGTTGAGCCGCAAACAGAAAAACTGGTTGAAGTTTGTAAAATGCGTGCCACGCCAATGCTAATTTTTATTAATAAGATTGACCGTCCGGGTAGAGATGCCTTCGACCTTCTCGACGAACTAGAAAAAAAACTAAACGTAAAAGTTCAACCGCTTAGTTGGCCTATTGGCACAGGAGATCAACTCAAAGGAGTGTACAATATTTACGACAAAAACATTGTGCTTTTTGAAGGTAACAAACAAAAAATTGCCGAAGAGATTGTGGAGATCAAAGACATCAACTCGAAAGCACTCGATGATATTATCAGTGAAGAGTCGGCAAATCAACTGAGAGAAGATTTAGAATTAATAAATGGCGTTTACTCTGAATTTGATATTGCCAAATACGAATCGGGAGAAATTTCTCCTGTAATGTTCGGCTCGGCTTTGAACACTTTCGGAGTTAAAGAATTGCTCGATACCTTCATTCGTATCGCTCCTTCTCCTAAACCAAAGGAGGCCGAAGAAAGAATGATTGTGCCAACAGAGGAGAGATTTAGCGGCTTCGTTTTTAAGATTCACGCCAACATGGACCCTAAACACCGAGACAGAATTGCCTTCATTAAAATATGCTCGGGTAAATTCGAAAGAAACACCAACTATTATCACGTTCGATTAGAGAAACAAATCAAATTCTCTAACCCCACATCGTTCATGGCGCAGAAAAAAGAAGTTATTGACGATGCTTATCCTGGCGATATTGTTGGTTTGTACGACAGCGGGAATTTCAAAATAGGCGATGCGCTTACATCTGGCGAAAAACTTCATTTCAAGGGAATTCCAAGCTTTTCTCCTGAACTTTTTCAATACATTGAAAATGCCGATCCAATGAAAGCAAAACAATTGGCAAAAGGTATCGACCAATTGATGGACGAAGGTGTTGCACAACTTTTTACGAGGGTTCAAAACAGCAGAAAAATTATTGGTACTGTTGGTCAGCTGCAGTTTGAAGTAATTCAATACCGATTAGAACATGAATACAACGCACTTTGCCGTTACGAGCCAGTTCAGCTGCACAAAGCATGCTGGATAGCATCAGAAAATAGAGAACAACTGGCCGACTTTAAAATGCGCAAAGCAGGTTATATGGCGCGCGATAAAGATGGAAAAGATGTTTTCTTAGCCGATTCGGCCTACTCTATCGATATTTCGAAAGAAAAATACCCAGATATTCAATTCCACTTTAAATCGGAGTTTTAAAAAAAACATAAAAGCCCACGTCAATCGACGAGGGCTTTTACTTGCACTAAAACACTCCTCCCCTGACCTTTAATTTTTCAATACTTTTTCCATTTTAATATATTCATTGACTAATTTATATTGAGCTGGAATTCTCTTGTTAAATATCTTCAATTGGTACTGATCTACTGCGTGCAACAAAGCCTTCAACATGGCCGATTCATTGGGATTTAAAACTGACAAGTCTAATAAGCTATCGATTCTTTTTAGAACTTCGTTGTATTGATTGGCTGTTACGATTTTCATGGAAAGTAGATTAAGATTAAACACATTTGATACTACGATATTATCCGTAATGAGGTTCCAAAAAATGAAAATTTTTTGAATTAAATTTTCAGGATACCCTCAAAAATAATGACGTAAAATCCTATTAAAACAAGGATTCCAGATAGAATCACTCGCATATAAAAAAGAATGTTGTCTCCGAATTTTTTCGCGCCATAAGTTAATACTTTGATAAAAAAAGCAAACCAAAATATTTCACCGAATGTAATTCCAATAATCAGTACGGAAAAAAATAAAAAATTGAGTTCAATACTTTGGCCAAGCGTGTCTTCGATAAGTCCTTGCGGCAAAGAGGTTACCGACACCCAAAAAAGGAGCAAACCCGGATTGAGTCCGCAAAGCGCTACCCCCTTTAAAAAATCTCTGGAAGCCCCCCCTACTGTTTTAGATACAGCAACTTCAGAACCCTGAACATTTTTTTCTTTCTTAAATGCCGCAAATATCCCTATTGCACCAAAAACAATTACTAAACCACCCCCCAACAAACTCACCCATGAACCAATAGTATTTCCTTCCAAGAACGTTTCGTAACCTTTAAAAGCCACGAAGGCCAGTATATCATCAGCTAAAATAATTCCTGCGATGAATGGAATAATTGCTAATTTTTTATGAGAAATGTAGTGATTGGCAATTAATAGATTAATGGGTCCCGGTGGAATTGAAGCAATAAAACCTAAAAATACTCCAATAACTAACAGGGATAATGCAACCAGTAAAACAAACATGTTTATAAAGGATCACCCATTTCTACTTGATCACCTACTTGAGATTTAACGCAAGGTTCAGGTGCTGCAACACAACAAGTAGAACCTAAAAGAAAAGTAGCTACTTCTTGCCCAATTAGCACCGATGCCCCAACAAATGTAGAATGCGTTAGCACAATACTTCCAACCCCTGGTCCGCCAACAATACTCATATACCATTTGCGACCTTTCTTATCCACAACATCAACGTTAATTCTTTCGTTTCTTAAGGCAGGTAGCGACGGATCTTTATAAGCCCATGGTCTAAGCAACACCAAATCACCCGGCACATGTTCAATTCTTGTTACAGTTCCATTAATAGGAGCGTGAATTCTGTGGTAGTTGTTATTGTGTAAAAACACATTTGAGAAATAATAATCATCGGGAATTGAATATCCTTCTTCTCCAAATACAGCGCGAAGATGTCGTTTCTGACCTTTAACCTTTACCAATTCTAGCTCACTTACTTTGCCATATTCACATAACAAACCTTCACAGGCCCAAATTGTATCGGAGATAATTTGAGGTGGAAACTTTAAAACGCGAGTGAAGAAATCTTGAAAACTTCTATAATCATTAGATTGACTCGCAGGAAGATAATTGTCTAAGTAATTTGGATCATCGTAATGTGCACGAACGTAGGGTTTAATCAAATGCTTAGTCCAACGGCGGTTGTAAATATTAGCATACACTCGTGATATTTTACGCTGCGCACCCCCTGGTAAAATTCCCCAAAGGCTGATAGATATAAATCTGAATACTCTCGCTTTACAACCTTTACCTGATCTGTCGTTCTTCATAAATGCCTAACTTATTGGTAAACCCCTCTCACTCAAAAAAGGAGTACTAAATTAGTAAAAAAAGTGGTTTTTACAAGCATTAACCATCAATCCATTCGCATTGATATTCTAGCGGCTTACGATGACTTTCGGGCCATTCGCCTTTAGGGTAGCCCAAATAAAAAATGCCTAAGCACTTGTCTTTAGGGGTTAATCCAAGGAATTCGTTAGTTGCTGGGGTATAAATTAATTCCGGACTGCTCCAATATCCGCCCAAGCCATAAGCGGTTGCTGTTAAGTGTAAATTTTGAACAGCACAGGCAACAGCCTCCACCTCTTCAATCTCTGCTACTTTTTCAATCTCTTGTCGGCGCATACAGATAGCAATAACTACAGTAGCCATATTTGGCCGCGCCTTCAACTGCTCAAATTTCTTTTGCATGAACTTATCTTCGGGCGTTAGTGTTTTGTAAGTGTTGCTTAAAAAATCACCTAGTTTATTTAGCCCTTCATTGGTAAATACTTTAAAAAACCACGGTTGCGTGTGTCCGTGTGTTGGCGCCCACAAAGCGTTATTCAACATTTCAAGTACCATGTCCTTTTGCACTTTTCTTGTTGAAAAATCTTCGGGCTTTATGGTTCTTCGGTTGCGAATGATATCTCGTAACTCCGATAAATTGTATTTCATAAATTTAAACGTTCAAGGTTTAATGTTCAAGGTTCAATGTTAGCTATCTTCAAACATTTAACCTTAAACATTTAACAAATTCATATCTTCGAAAGCAAAAATACAGCAAATGTCACAAATATTATATGATACTATTCCTTCGTTTGATTTAAACGACTTTATTAAAGGAGATTTAGAAGCAAGAAAAAAATTCGCGGCCGCTATTGGTGAAGCCTACAATAACATAGGATTCATCGCAGTGAAAAATCATGGATTTTCCGATGAACTTCAAGAAAATTTATACCAATCAAGTAAAAAATTCTTTGCGCTTCCACAAGAAATAAAACAAAAATACGACGGCACCAAAACGCACGGACAACGAGGCTACACAGGTAAAATGAAAGAACATGCTGCCGGCAGAAAAGTAGGAGACTTAAAAGAATTTTATCATTTTGGCAGAGAAATAGCAGAAAGCACAGACACACATTATCAAGCTAATATCATTCCCTATGAAGCGAAAGAATTTGGAGAATACGGAGTTCAATCTTACCAGCAATTGGAAAAAGTAGGAAGAACCATTTTAAAAGCATTAGCACTCTACCTTGAACAAGAAGAAAATTATTTTGAAAATAAAGTAGATAAAGGAATCAGCATTTTAAGACCAATTCACTACTACCCTCTAACAACTGAAGAAGCCGCTTCAGAAGCAGTTCGCGCTGCAGAGCATGGCGACATTAACCTCATCACTATTTTAATGGGTGCAAGCGCCGAAGGTTTGCAAGTAAAAAGACAAGATGGCAAATGGATTCCTATCACAGCGGTACCCGAGCAATTGGTGGTGAATGTAGGCGATATGTTGCAGCGCTTAAGCAACAACAAATTAAAATCAACTTTACATCGTGTGGTAAATCCAAGCGGAGAGAAAGCTACATCGCCTCGTTATTCTATTCCTTTCTTTATGCATGGAAATCCCGATATGGATTTGACTTGTTTGAGTTCTTGTATTGATTCAGAGCATCCTAAAGCTTATGATAATGCCACTGTAGAAGAATTTTTAATGGAGAGGTTGAGAGCGATTGGATTAGCGAAATGATTAAAATTAATGCACCTCGTAAATCGGCACCTAAAAATAAATTTTTCACTATTTCTATTCTTGTCCCAAAAACACCTTCCACCCAATAGGCCGCATAAGTCACCGACGGAACTACAGCGCTTTCACCTGCGCCAACATAAGTGCTGTCTTGAATAAAAACAGGGTAATCGAGTTGATAAGTACTTGCCGATAAACGCGCACCTATGTGCACTATGTCTTTGTCTTTTTTATTGTAATACTCCATCAAATTACGATTCACTCCGGCTCTTAGAAAGAATCCGCTAGAAGTAGTTTGAAACAAATCACGTGTATAATCCATCTTGTGAAAACCTGCTTCTAACACATAAAAAAAGGTGTCGTTTTTAGAAAATTCCAATGTTGTTTCTCTCTTCCATTAAATTGAAATTATTTTGCGCATTCCTCTCTCAATGCGTTTAAAAACATATCGCACTCCAATTTTGTAATATTTAA
>CAMDPJ010000102.1 GCA_945903925.1 Chryseobacterium gleum | reverse complement strand
AAATCTTGTTTTTAAAAATCTTTTGGGTTACGGTATCGCCGTTTTGATTGATAAGCGTAAAATCACGAATGGTGTGTCCGATTTTTATTTGCGCCAAGCTATCGCTAATAAAGTCCTTACTTTTAATATCGGCCGGATTAATAACAGGTAGAATATCATTTTTGTTCACTACATATAGATAGCGAACCGTCAAGGAAATGACGAAAAAGGCAACAACTATTAATGCTCTTTTGAAAACAGAATTCATAATTAATGCAAAGTACCCAAAAAAAAATTTGATTATTGCATACAATAAACTAAATTCACACCCGTTAAATGCAACATCAACCAAAAATTGTATCGCCTATAGAAGAGAATAATACTCTGAATTTTAAATTTTTTTTAATTAAAAATAGGAGCTATTATGATCTTAACTCAGTTAGACGACCACATGTTGGTGAATTCATATTTAAAAGGCAATGAAGAAGCTTTACAAGTTTTAATTCGCCGCCACAAACCAAAAGTATTTTCTTACATCCGCTTTACAGTTAAAGACAAAGAATTGGCGGAAGACTTTTTTCAAGACACCTTTATTAAGGTAATCAATACCTTAAGACAAGGGCGTTACGATGAAAAAGGTAAGTTCTTGCCCTGGGTAATGCGCATTGCGCACAACCTCATGATTGATTATTTTCGCAAACAAAAAAATATTCACCGCGTTTCAGCCAGAGGTAGAGACGGCGAAGATTTAGACATCTTTGATAGAATAGACAGCAACGAATTGAATGTAGAGCAAGTGATGATTAACACTCAAATTAAAGACGATGTGATGAAGCTCATTAATCACTTACCCGAAGACCAAAGAGAGGTGGTGATGTTGCGTCATTTTGAAGAGTTGAGCTTTAAAGAAATCTCCGATTTAAAAAATATAAGTATCAATACCGCATTAGGTAGAATGCGTTATGCGTTGATTAACTTAAGAAAATTGATGGAGAAAAATAAGATGACGATGATGGTGGATTAGTAGAAAGATGTGTGTTGGATAGCTAACTTGTTATAGTGACTTACGGAAATCTTCCACACGTTTTTCGGCCAATTTATCCCACGATAAATTATCCATGATGTATTGCATCGCTTTTTCGCCAATGTTTTTACGGTATTGAGCGTCTTTAAATTTCTCTAGTTTTTGTGTTAAATCAAGATGATTTCCTGTTTCAAAGAAGGAGGCGATGATTTGTGGTTTTGTATTTTGTTTTCCGTTCACCTCATCGTAAGCATAAACAGAGTCGGAAACGATTACTGGCTTAGCGCATGCTGCGGCATCGAGCATGCTGGTTGTAATAGAGTTGGGCCATACAGCAATATCGGCCATTTTATAATGAATAGGTAGTTCTGCTCCCGGGATGAAATTCAATACTTGTACATTATCGTATTTTTTAATCTCTGCAATGATATCTTCTTTGCCTGCTCCAATAAAAATAGCTTTGTAGCGCAATCCCTTTTTGTTGAGTTCTTCAATGGCTTTGCACAACAACAAAGGTTTCTTTTCGTCGGTGATTTTACCTGTGTAAATGCAAACAATATCTTCATTGCTGTACCCTAAGCTTTCGCGTTTGGCCAAAACAGTATCGTCTATTGTATTGTTGTATAAATGGGCATCAACACCCAATGTTTGCACTTTTATTTTGTGGTAAGGCACACCAAACATTTTATGCGCTATCATGCTTGCATCGCGCGTTACGGCGTAACATGTTTCGTAATTGCGCACCAATATTCTGCTGGGCCAATAAAAAAATACCGACCAAAATAGTTTTCTTTTCCAAGTTAGTTTTTTCCAGTTAACTACTTGTCGGAAGGTGATTAATATGGTGTGAACACCTGTAAATAGCTTGTATTTAAAAAAAGGTTTGGCCAAAGAAACCACTACGGTAGAAGGCTCATGACCATCAAAAGTTTGAATAACATCGGGTTTTATTTCTCTTAGTTTTGAGAGGATTCCGGTAAGTATTATTCTGTTTTTAATTCTAATGGAAGAAACTCTGTGCACATGAATGCCTTTGTATATTTCTGTGCCTAAAGGTTGAATGGGAGCGCCCAAAAACTTGCCGTAAACTTCATCGTAGTTGGGAATATTGAAATACGATTGGTATTTGGAGGTGATTACATGAACTTCGTGCCCCATGCGCGCAAATGATTCGGCCAGGCAATTGTTCATATAGCCCATTTGGTTAGAGTGCCAGCGAATAACAAATACAATCTTCATGGTGGCTAAAAGTACTAATTTTTTGTGGAGAGTTGCTGAGCTGCTGTTTTACACTTTGTGCATATGTTTAATGCAATGCTGTCTACAGCTTTAAACGATTCTACTTTGGGGTGCATGCAGCAGTTGTTGTTGTCGCAATGTGATAATCCTATGTTGTGTCCCAATTCGTGCAAACTAATTTTTTGCATTCTTTCAATAACCAGCTTTTGGTTGGGCCCCTGAACTCTAAATGTACTCACTACCGAACCTGGTTTACCGCTGTTGGCCAAACCAAAAACGGCCCAGTTTTCATAAAAAGAAACGGGCTCTTCGGTATTTCCATTTTTATCTTTTTTAGTGATGGATATATCCACGCAGGTGAGGCCGATGATTTGATAAACATCTTCAGGCATTTCTCTATTTAACAAATAAACTATAGAATCGGCGCGGTAACGCGCCGATTTGGTAGTAGAAAAAAAGTTGTTGGGAATGATTTTGTTTTTGAGCGCAATGGTTTTAAATCCATAAAACCTTTCTATAGCAGAGGAGATGGAATCCACATAAAAATTGGGAAAAAAATTGAGCGATTGCAAGCCAATAACATTTGCTTTCTTTTCTTCGGTACGAGAAAAAAGTAGGGTGCAGACGAAAAATAAAGCAATAATTTTATTCATGTAATGGGGCGAAAATAAAAAAAGCTTCCGTCTGTTAAGGGAAGCTTTTTCTGTTTTTATTAAGAGACCTTATTTAACAATTTGATGCTTGGCTACCTCAGTCTTTTGAAATTCAAAGCATTATTCATCGAGATTTTCCCATCTTCTAGGAGCTCTCTTAAAGCTTTAATAACGTCTTTTTGTAGGTAGGGAGATGCTTCTGTGATTTGCTGTGCCGACAATTCGACGCTCAGTTTTTGTAGAATAAATTCTTTGATATTTTTGTTTTCTACGTTACTTAAACAGTTGTCGCAGTGCAAACACTTAGGTATATCTTCATGGAAATAATGACAAATTAATTGCGAGCGACATTGCAATTTATTTTCTACGAAATCAATCATGAAATTGCATTGTTCTTTTTTTATTTTTCGTCGATCTTCTAAAATTTCTCTAGGTATTAGTAGTGTATTTACATCAACTCTATCGCGACTAAAAACAATTTTGGGTAAGAAATTCATGAATGCGTATTCTACTATTTCTTTTTGCTCTAAACGCTGCAAGGCATTAATCACTTCATCGCGTGAAACGCCGCATCTTTCGGCAATGGTGCTTTCGCTAAAAGGCATACTTTCGCTTAGTAAACCAGTGTATGAGCGAAGAAGCGTGCCCATTACTTTGCCTTCTAAATTGTCGTTTTCGGTAAGTTTGTTTAAAACCGCTTTATTGGCAACCACCCTTATTTTAGAACTGTTTTGCACACTTTCGGTTTGAAAAAGGAAGCCGCATTTTTCTAAAATTTCTATGGCGTAATAGCTTTGTTTAGCAGGTAAATTGAATTTTTTTGAGAAGTTGGCCAAGTCGAAAGAAAAGCCAATTTCGGCGCCAGCACCTAAAGCAATTTGTTTGTAGTTGAAAAGTGAACTGTACACCTTTTTAATGAGTTCTCTTTCGGGAAAAGACCATTCTATATTGAGTTTTAAGAACTCCACATCTTCTTGATTGTATATAATAATAGAATCTGCTTGGTTGCCATCGCGCGCAGCCCGTCCGCTTTCTTGGTAATACTCCTCCATGGAAGAAGGAACATGAAAATGAACAATGGTTCTTACGTTTGCTTTGTCGATGCCCATGCCAAAAGCTGAAGTAGCAATCATCCAATGTTGGTTGCTGTTCAACCATGATTTTGCCGACTTTTCTTTCTCTTTGTATTCTAAACCTGCATGATAAATTTCGCAAGGGATATCGTACTTTTTTAATTCTTTAGAAAGTACATCGGCCAATTTTCTTTTGTTGATGTAAATGATACCGGGCGCTTCTTTTCTTTGAATAACATTGATGAGGTTAGCCAGTTTATTTTCACTTTTTTGAATGAGATACGAAATTTGTTTTCGGTGGTAAGAACCTTTAAAAACAGAAGCTTTCTCAATATTTAAAATGTGTAAAATATCTGCTTCTACTTTTTCTGTTGCAGTGGCAGTTAAAGCTAAAACAGGAGTGTTAGGGTGCCATTCGCGCAATAGTTTTACATTGAAATAGCTTGGGCGGAAATCGTGTCCCCATTGCGAAATACAATGTGCTTCATCTAACACTATCATCGAAACATTCATTTGCTTGATGCGTGTTTTAATGAGTAGCGACGACAATCTTTCGGGCGATAAAAACAAGAATTTTACTTCACCATATTTACAGTTGTCGAGCGCGATATCAATTTGCTCTTGCTTCATGTTGCCGTAAATGCCGGCAACTTTAATATTCAGTTTTTGAAGACGTTTTATTTGATCGCTTATTAAAGCAACAAGCGGACTCACCACAATGGCCAATCCATCTTGCATTAAACCAGGTATTTGATAACACAAAGACTTACCTAAGCCAGTAGGGAGAATACCTAAGGTGTGTTTCTTGCTTAAAACCGAATAAATAATTTCTTCTTGATAAGCACGAAATTCATCGTGATGAAAAACCGAGTTTAATATTTCTTTAGGCGATAGAGACACAGAAATAAAAATACAATAATTTATTCTGTTTTATAGCTACTCACCAACTCTAATAAGTGTTTAATTTCTTTTACTTTGCCTTCTTTACCCAATTTTTGGTAGCTAAGCAATAGATTATTCAAATTGCGAATAACAATATCAATGTTGCTGCAAGGCACATAGAAAGCTTTTTTAGATTTGGCACCAATTTGTTCCAAATAGCTTGATATTTCTCTCTTTCCGAATATCGCTCCTTTAGAAAAAGGATTGATGTAAAACAAAATTCCTTCTTGTTCATTGTCGTTGGTGCTGGCAAACTGCAATAATTCATCTTCATAAGCCAACACAAAATGCTCGGGAAGATTTACGCCGTAAATAGGAATATCTAGCCCTTGTGATATAATCATATATACAATACCAATAGAGAGCGGATTGCCTTTTTTGCTCTCTAAAACACAGTTGATATAAGAGTTGCTGGGTGCGTGATAGTTTTTTCTGTTGCCATCGAAACCGTGAACATCAAATAAAATATGGTTGATGATTTTTACTTTTTCTAGGGCAGTAAGATTTTCGTTTAACTCCAACCACACATCTTGCTTGATTTGATTGATGTGGTTTTTAACCTTTTCTTCGTCCATTTCTGGAAACTGGTATTTCGCTACCAACAAAGAACCGTTGAGTAGATTTTGTCCGCCCAAACGCGCCCAATTCACTAATTTTCTGCAAACATCATCGTAGTTTATTTTTTGAATGATGTTTTCTATTCTTGTTTGAATTATTTCATTTTCCGAATCTTCCCAAGCTCCCTCCAAAATAGGAATCACCTCGGCGCCCATCTCCATCAAGCGGTCGCTCACTTGAACAAAGATTTCTTCGTCGGGGTCATCTAAGAGCCGTATCATGGCCTTTATCTGCTTGTTGTCAATCATTTCTTCAATTTACTAAACTGTAGTCAAACTTCATAATTTAAAAGGATTAATTCAACGCTATGTTGCATTAGTATTTAAATGAACATTGTGAATAACCCTCGAAAAAATAATTCAAAATGAGTTTTCTTCGCACACTATTAATTAGTTATCTTCGTTAGCAGAGTCGTTATAATGAATAATAAAATTAAATACCTTTTACTCTCTTTTCTCACACTCACTCTCGCGTCTGTGTTTGCGCAGATGGGCGGGCAAGCAACCTATCAATTTCTTAATTTGACCACATCGCCTCGAGGTGCTGCAACCGGTGGTTATTTTGTGCCGGTGATGGATCAAGATGAGAGTCAGGTTTACGCCAATCCTTCTTTATTATCCAAGCAAATGGATAATCGATTAATTGTGAATTATGTAAATTATATTTCCGACATCAACTACGGCTACACTGGTTGTGTTAAAGATTTTGGTAAAGTTGGTACATTTAGCTTAGGCTTAAATTATTTGAATTACGGTAAGTTCACTTTGGCCGATGAAGCAGCTCAAACTTTTGGTAATTTTTCTGCCAATGAAACTGCTTTAAATGTAGGTTGGGGTTATCAGTTGCGCAAAAGAATCACTGTTGGTGCGAATGCTAAATTTATTGCATCGCAGTTGTACCAATACAAATCTTTTGGAGGCGCATTAGATGGTGCCGTTACTTATTTTAATCCCGAAAAGGACTTTGGTGTATCCTTGGTTATTAAGAATGTTGGTACTCAGTTTACTACTTATACTCCTGATAATAGAGAGAACTTACCTTTAGATATTCAATTTGGCTTAGCTAAGAAATTGGCTCACGCACCCTTCCGATTTACAATTATTGCACATAATTTACAAAGCAAAAATATGTGGTACGCCAACCCAGAAGACCAAAAAATTAAAAGTGGTTCGTTAACAGGGTTAAGTTCGGCGCCTTTGGCCGATACATTGGCGTGGGGACAAGAAATTATGCGCCGCTTGGCTTTTGGGTTAGAGTTTTTACCCACTCAGAATTTCGCCATTAGAGTAGGGTATAATTATCAGCGTCAGCAAGAAATGAAGTTGGGCGGCCAAAACAAGATGGGGGCTGTAGGTTTTTCGTTTGGCACTCAAATTAAAATTAAAAAGCTCACTTTTCAATATACATGGGCATCTTACCACTTGGCGGGCTCGGCACATTTCATCGCCATTTCTGTAAAAACCAGCGACTTCTCAAAAAAGAAGGAAATCAAAGCCGAAAATAAATAACATAAATTGTATCTTGGCCTCATGAAGAAAATCTGCATTGCTATTGATGGTTATTCCTCTTGTGGAAAAAGTACTATCGCTAAAGATTTAGCGCATAGGCTAGATTATATCTATGTAGATACTGGTGCAATGTATCGTGCTGTTACTTTCTATTTTCTTCAAAACAACATCATCACCAAAGATGGCAAAGAGGTTTATAAGATGGAGGAATTCTTAGATGAAATAGTCATTACTTTTGAATGCGACCCTAAAACCAAGAAATGCGAGATATTTTTGAATGGCGAAAATGTGGAGGCAGATATTAGAAATATGCTTATTGCTAATAACGTATCATTTGTAGCCAGTTCAAAAGAAGTGCGCGAAAAACTAGTGTCTATTCAACGTGAATTGTGCAAAAGCAAAGGTGTGGTGATGGATGGCAGAGATATTGGCACTGTAGTTTTTCCCGATGCAGAATTGAAATTGTTTGTTACCAGTGATACAGAAATACGCGCCAAACGTCGTTACAACGAACTTCGCGGAAAAGGGGAGAAGGTAAGCTTAGAAGATGTAAAAGCCAATCTAGAAAAACGAGATTATATAGACAGCCACAGAAAAGAATCTCCGCTTACCCAAGCCGAAGATGCAATAATTATTGATACTTCATACTTAACACGAGAAGAGCAAACAGATGCTGCTTATGAGTTGGTGATGGAGAGGGTTCTTCTGTAGGGGCGATCCGTCAGCTGACGGATAGTCATGGTCGGAAGAAATTAGATTACCTCTGTGTTGTTAAGAGTAAGTCTAGAGCCACTAACTCCACTTCTCCCTTTTCAAAAGGGAGAGTGCGAAATTGCCTGTGTTGGGGCAAGAGGGATTTCGTATTTTGTTTTTAAACGAATATCTCTTTTACTAATATGAATGAAGTAAGTAAATCCCTCTTGCCTTTGCCCTCTATGCCTTACACACTCTCTCCATCAGCTGACGGAGAGAAGTGGAGTTAGTGACTCTAGGCTTAATTCCATCTTCATGGCGCGGG
>CAMDPJ010000101.1 GCA_945903925.1 Chryseobacterium gleum | reverse complement strand
AAAAAATGAAAGAAAATCTGCGATAATCTGTGGGATCTGCGGGACTTTTTTAATGACAACCTTCTTGCTATATAATTTCGTGGCTAAGCTACTTGGCTGCGAAAAGCTCAGAACAGATGCAATAAATAGCGTCTGTCCCTATATTTTCTGTTGCGTTAAGTGATACGGTACGCCTACACATACTACTCGTGCTTCTCTTGGCATTGCTTTTTTTTACGAATATAACATAAAAACCACACGTCTGTCCCCTACACTTCGACCAATAACATAAAAACCACACGTCTGTCCCCTACACTTTTTGAGGATGCTTACTTTAGTAAAATATGAATATTCGTACTTTTTTATTGCGGATTTCCGTGGAAAGCGAGAACGACCCTACCGTTAAATTAATACTTTCCACTTGGTTTCTTTTCCTTTTTACTATAATAAATATTGAGTATAGGTTTTTTGATTTCATATTCCATTTTAACTGAATCAAACTCAACTGCAGGTATAATTACATCTATAGACCAATCTTCCATCTTTTCGTTGTGTGGCCATTTAATGTAAGCATCAAAATGCGATACCTTAAATCCTTTTTTATAAATAAAAATCTGGTATTTAACATTGTAATCTAAATAAATAACAAACTGTCCTGTACTATCTGTTTTCGTTGACTGTATCATAGTATCATTCTTATTGATTAAAACTTCTGCATCCACTATCGGAAGGCAATTTAATTGAAGAAATTGACCAACAACCTCAAGACTTTGGGCATTACAGACATTTAATGCCAAAATTGATAATAAGAAGATTATTTTATGAAAAGTCATGAAAGAAAAACATTCTAATAGTTAAAACAAATAGTAAACAATATGAAATTAAAAAAACACCATAGCTTCTCTGCTTTCTTAAACTACGATTTTCAAATTGAAGAACAATTTTCAGATAATTATCATTTTGATAATATCGATAATAAATTAAAAATGGAATTAAAACTAAAAGTATAATAAACAAAATAAAGTAAATCCATATCCACATAGAAATACCAAAAAACAAAGATATTGTAGCAATAAGTATTGGAATATAAATAGCATTTAGCAGTAATGCTAGTGATAGAATTCTTGTAGCAAAATTACGCCCTGACCTTCCTGTATTACCTAAAAACAATTGGAACTGGAAACACTGGTAAAATAAATAATCTACAAAAATCATATTACACAATTATAGCAACTAATTAAATCATTTTTTACCACCATTGAAATTTGCGGGTAATAAGTCTCCGTGACAATTCTGTACCTGTGTTGGCACCGTCGGTTCTGCAGTAGTCTCACTTGCTGCTATTTCAAATAGTGTCTTCCCTATAAAATATGTAGCAGATAATGTCAAACCAATTGGCCCGCAATATCCAACAACTCCAAAGACCAAATCTGCGGTGGTTGACACGCTAGGTCCTTCGTCGGCTATTTCAACTAGAGTAATTACGATACCACCCGCGGAAACGATATGTCCAACAACGTTCACCGCTTTAAATGCTTTAACAACTGGCCTTGCGTTAAACTTTGCTTTTGCCGCGGTCGTAAATTCCTTTTTAACATATTGATTGTGAGTAAAGTTTTTACTCCAGAACTTAGATTTACCTTTGTAATCTACAATGATTTTATCTTCCAGCAAAACCTTAATAGCTTGAGCTTTTCTCAATTGTAATTCCGCAACATCTGCAACAAATCCAGTAATATCCAAAAGCTGATTTGCTGCATCAATCTCTTCCTGATGCTTTTTCTTAAGATATTTAAACACCTCATAAAAATCATCGGTACTCGTAGTCGTGGTTGTTGGCCCAGCTTTTATTTTTACCCTATTTTTTGCAGTATTCTCCTGAACAACTTTTTGCACTGAAGGTTCAGTTGATTCAATATTATTAAATCTATGCCCATAATATGTTTTTATTAGACTTTTACGTTTTAATTGGCCGTTTTCATTTAGTTCACATGTTTTAGTTGAGTTGGTCAATTTGGTAGTATTTGGAAGAGGCGATTTAGGAATATTTTCTTCTGTTTTCCAAGTATTCGTACTGCTACTAGCTGGTAAATCAATAGTGTTTTCATTCGGAGCTGCGCTCGGAGTTACAACCTCACCCTCATTTCCTAATCCTCGAGTATCAGTTAAATTAATTGGGTCATTAAACATACTCGCATACGGAGATATGAAAGGATATTTCTGTTCCCAAGGGTCAACACTAAACCATCTCTGTACAACTTTTTCTTTCCTCCAATTCTTGCTGTGCGCAACTTTTAGCGTAAACGAATTTTTCGGATATGTAAGTTTTAAAACTCCCATTTGATGCCGTTAATATACTTTTCTTTTTTCAATTGAAATTTCATTTGAAAGAAAAATTCAATTAAAAAAAAGAATTTCGGGTGTGGGTCAGAGCGTTTTTTTAATAACGAAGCTTTGGTCGTGCGGCTGCTTTGCGCGGATTCGTTGTTAAAAAAAGGCTAAAGTTTAGTGTAAGTATTTAAAAGCTTCTGAGAAGGAGGAACGACTGAACAGGGCTTTTAAATACTTACACTAAACGCCTCGTCTTAACACGCTGCGCGCTAAAGTAAATGTGCTTTTTAGCCTTCTGTGACCAACGGGAACAGAGAATAAAAAGGACTTTACTTTAGCACAACTGTATTGTTATTTACCACCACCAAGCACTACTAATTTATTTACTACTTACTTGATTGTACACTAACACACATAGTACTTGATTAAAAAGAAAATACCTTGCTGCCGCAGGCTTGCGCCTTTGACCGACCGGAGGGAGATGCGCACAGAAAAGGCAATGGTTGTTGCTGATTTTTTTCTTCAGCAACAACTTTTGCCTACCGCTGTTTTTTGGGGAGAGGAATTGCGCTTAAATAAATTTTGGCTGTGCGCCGCTTGTGCGATTTATTTAAGGGCAATGACTGTGCGTGTGAGTGCGCTGGGGTGGGTCGGCAGTGCGGCTATTTTGCATAATGCCAATTATAATGACAACAGAAAATAAAGACGCGCGAAGCGCACCATTGAAGAAAAACTGTTGTTTTATAATTGCCATTATGTAAATATAGCTTGGGGTGTTTTTTGTGGAAGGGATTTTTGCCTTTGCGATGGCTAAAAGCTTTTTGTTTTGAGGCACGAAAAACAAAGTGCTTTTGGTGCGTAAGCCGCAAAAACCATTACATAAAAAACACAGAAGGGAGGGCGTGCGGTGTGTTGGCAGCAAAAAAGAAAGTTTGAGGAACGAAAACGGTTTTTGCTTGTGTGTTAGCGGGGTGGGTGGGGAAGATTGTTTGTTTTTCTTTTCAATTGAAAAAACAATTGCCTATCCATGAACTATTGTAGCGGATGTAATTTCTGTATCACTGTTTTTAAATCCTCTAAAGAACTTTGCTTGTACTGCTCGGTACTGCCCGAACGATTGTGACCCGAAAACACTTGTACCACTCGTAAATCATGTTTCTCTTTTAGTAAATGACTAATTACACTTTGCCTTATTTTAATGGGCAATAACCTTTCATTTTCTTTTCGATTTTCATTAATTACTTTATTGATAAAATTACTTTCTATTCTTTTTCCTCTTGCATTTAAAAGCAAAGCTGCCTTACAATCTTGATTTGTTTTTTTGTTGCGCTGTGCTATTTTTTCTCTGTCTTCTCTCATGTATTCATGCAGCAATAATATTTGATTCGCCTTTAAACTCAACTCTCTCGCTCTTTGCTTATAGCCTCCTTTTGCTTTAACTGTAGCCTGCTTCAAATTAATATCTTCTAGGTTCAACGCTGCTATTTCTTGTGTACTCATGGCTTGATAAATCAATAATCCTATCATTATTTCATCTCTGCGCTGAAACAATTCTTCTTCACTTTTATGATGCAACAAAAGTTCTTCTAATGATCTCTTAGAATATAAATTCTCTACCGCTATTCGCTTGTTTATTCTGTCTTTCAACAATAAATTTTTACATGGATGATTTGGTCGGAGGCCGACTGCCATTAAATATTCGTAGTACTTCTTTATACTAAATAAATGATTGGCTAAACTCTTTGGATGTAAACCCTTCTTTCTTAAATAAGCAATGTAATCAAGCACATCGCTATAGCTTGCCACTAAGGATTTTTCTCCCATATAACCCAAGTATCTTTTGATGATGGCTATATAACCGCCTGCCGATTTTGGACTATAGTTTTCTTTTACATATTCTTCTAAACTTTGCATTTTATTTCTTCATTAAAATTTACTTATTGCCCGCGGTGGCTCACCGCTGAGTTAATGTTTTCAATTGTTCTTTACTAATGTGCGTGTAAACCTCTGTGGTTTCTAACTGACTATGACCTAAAAACTCTTTCACCTTTTCAAGTGGTACGCCTTGCTCTATCAAATGTGTGGCTATGCTGTGGCGCAAGCTGTGCATGGTAATGGCTTTGCTTTTTATTATCTCATTCTCTGTTCTGTTTAATATTCTTTTTAAAAATTTATTGTAAGTATCATCTTGCATTCGACCTAAATTATTGTGTAGTATAAAGGCTTTTTCATCGCTGCTTTCTTGCTGTAATCGCTCTTTATATAAATAATCGCTTACATCTTTTATCACCGCTTTACTCATAGGAACCATACGGCTTTTATTACCCTTGCCTCGCTTCACTACCAAATAACCTTCTCGTAAGCGAAGATCTTCTATGTTGCATTGCACCATTTCACTTAGGCGTAAACCACAGCCATAGGCCAGTGATAACATTGCTCTATCTCGCAGGCTTTGGGCGTGATTGTAAACTATTTGTATTTCTTCTTGCGTGAGAATGGTTCTTGTAAACCCTTGTGCATGACTTACACGTTTTAACTCTGGAAAAGGATTGTGTTTTAATTTACCCTGCTGCTCCAACATCACATACAAGCTATCTATAGCACACATGTAAGACCATATCGTTTTATCACTCAAAGGATAGCCTGTTATTTTATTGGGCGTTGTTTTTAAATGCTTTTGATACGCCAATATATCTTTGCTACTAATGGAATAAATATCAGTACTTACTCGCTCTTCTGCATAACATAAAAACTCTGATACTCCTGCCCATCTTCTGCGGCAACCTCGTAAACCATAACCCAAACTCAATACATACAAATAATATTCGTACGCTAGTTTTCTGTAACTCTCTGTGCTTGGCTGCTTAAATCTTGTTGCTTCCATATACTAGGGCTCTCCTTTTTTTAGAACGCCGAACGCTAGCCGTATTTTCACTTATCAACCAATAAAATCAACTACTCTAGTGTTCGGCTTGGTGTTCGGCACCAACCGAACACCAACTTATTTACAACTCTTGCAATTGATTTTGCAAACTCTCTTTTATCTTATTTCTTACTGCCGATATATTATCCCAATAAGCTATTTTGTATTTAAAGCCTCTATTAGCAAAGCCTTGCTGCTGCACATATTCTAACTGCACCAATCGATTTAAATATACATGCTGCTGCGTTTTACTTACACCCGTTGCCTCCCTTACTTCAAAACGATTAAAGTCGTCTGAGCCAGACTGGCTTTTACTTTTTTGTTGTACATACTCTTTTAACTTTTCATAGAACTGCCTCAAGCTACCATCCAACTCATCTACCTTTAACAAAATACTATCAAACATAATTTCACAAGCTTGCTGCAAATCCTCTTTCTCACTAATTAATCTCCCTCTATCATCTTGCTTTCTGCGGTATTGATTAAGTAAGGTGATTTGTTTTACCAAACATTGATAGAGTTCATTCAACCTTCTAATCTTGTGTGCTTCTTGTGGCAATTGTAATTTATTGGCGTAAGGATTTACTACTTCATATGCCTTTAACAAACGCATACAATCTTGGACGAAGGTCGTCACCCTTTTTTGTTCTTGTGTATCTATTACACCTGCTGCCACATTGTTTTGATATTCTATAATTCGCCTAGTTTGGCTCATACTCTCATCAACAGCAAGCACAAAACAACGGCTGATATTGTCTTCGTAAATTTCTCCACGTGTGGTACACGCCATCGATGCTATTGGTCCTCTTACTATTCTTTCGCCACCACTTATTTTTCCGTTTTCTTCCTTTACACTGGTGCTGCTTATTAATATTTCGTTGCTCTGTAATTCACGTACTGCCAATTGTGCATCTTCCTTTAAACCATCGTAATCTTCAAAACAAACCAACTTATTTACAAAGAAATATTCCTCCTGGTTGTAAAAACTACTGTCGGTTACTCTTGTGTATTTCTTTACATCTTCGGTGGGCATTAAATCGCTGATTATTTTTAATAATCTTGTTTTACCGCTGCCGCTGCTGCCTTGTATTAAAGCATGCAAAGTATTTTTCATTTTGTAAGAACTGGCTATGATGAATAAAAATATACGATTGTTTTCTTCGCCCACCACGCCCGATTTACCTATTTGCTCATTGATGCGTGATATTAAATTCTCTCTGCCTAAAAACTCTAAACACTTGCTTTGCATACTTGCCGATACTGGAACCTCCATACGGAATTTATTATTTGCTACTGATTGTTGTTGCTCTCTGTGCTGTTCCAATAAATGCGCTAAGGCTTGTAAATCTTTTACTATGGCTTCTTTACTTAACTCTAAACGTTCGGCTGCCAATTGGCTCACCGCCTCGCCCTGTTTGTAATCATATAAATCAACCTTAGCTCGATAATCTTGTTGCGTTTGCAGATGAAGAATTTGTAACGACACCTTCAACGCCTCCAAAGGTTGTTTCAACCAAGCATTGCCTTTTACACTATACAAAGCTGCTGTACCCTTGTACTCAATATTAAACGGATTGCGCTGAGCCAGGCCGTGAGCCACGGCTGACAATTTATTTATTTCAACTGATTCACTTAATGCCCGCGGTGGCTCACCGCTTGGTTCAAATGAAAAAAGAAAAGTTCTATTTTCCAGTAAATGCAAAAACAGTTCTTCGGCTTCACTATGCGCTACCAATAAACTATTTATATCTTCTCCTTCGGGCGTAATTACTTGCGATATGCTTACATAAGAAAATGAATTTCTTATTTCAGCAGAAATCTTTTTTACGCCTTCTCTTCCTGCTTCATCTCCATCGAACCACAAAATAATTTCTACCAAGTTGGGCAACTCTTTTATTGCCTCACTGTGTAATGTAGTATATCCATTTACACCATGTAAAGCCAACACCTCATAGTCATTCAACTTTGAATTCTCTTGCTGCAACTGCAATATACTCGCTGCATCTATTATACTTTCTGTAAGTATTATGCGACGAGTTGCCGCCGATGGATAGCGAGGACACAAACCCTTTTGATCTCCCTTTAAATACAAATGAGGAACACTATTGTGTACATCTATTGCTCTGCCATAAATACTCACTGGAGCTCCAAAATTATCTCTAATGAAAAAAATTAAACGGTTTTTAAATGCACTGCTGTAAGTATTTTCTTTGTACTTCTTTATCAATCCTATATTTTCCGCAGCAGCACGTTGCTGCTCATCCCACGATTGGTAAAAACAAACTCCCAAAAAATTTAGCGGAGAACCCCCGCAGGCAACTAAGCCACGTAAATCAGCATACGCCTGCGCTGGCTTACTTAACTTAAATGAGGAACTACTGGTAAACTCTAACTTCTCTAATAATTCAACCGAACTCACTTTTTTGTCGGGAGCCCCGACTGGCATTTTATTTTTTTCAATTGAACTATTAGCATTTTCTCTAATGGCTATTCGCTCTTGGCTAATCCCTCCCAAAAACTTCAACGCCTCATGCGTATTTACATTTAGTTTCTTTTCTACCAGTCCAATCACATCTACCGTTCCTAAACTACACTTGCCGCTAAAACACGTGGCTATTTGTTTTTCTTTACTGAACTGCAAACTTGGATTCTTATCTCCATGAAACGGACACAATGCCTTATTAAACCTATTCAACGCTATACCCAATTTGCCCGCTACTTCTATAATATTCACTTGTTTTTTAATCTCTGATATTTCCATTGAAAAAATATTTTTGCTTTTTAATTTCACTACATATCTGTTGCAAACATAACAGATACATCTTTAACAAACAAAACTTTTCTGACTTTGATACGATTT
>CAMDPJ010000100.1 GCA_945903925.1 Chryseobacterium gleum | reverse complement strand
AAATATTGAAACTGTTACAAGTATCACATTTAATATCAATTACTTGCGAAACTTTTCTATTAAGCATATCCTCTAATTGAATTGTTTTCACATGTAAAGTATCATTTATAAAAAAAAGAGAGGAAGGAGTGTTAGGATGAGAATACTTGATGTTATTGATGTAAATATTTGCTTGAGGTACTAATGATTTTTTATCCTTAATTAAAATTGTTCCTTGTTGATTTACATGAATCTCTTCTATTTCTATACCATTTGGATATGCTTGATAATGGCTTCTTAGCAAAAGCGAATCATTTGACTCTTTATAGGTGCCATATGAAAAATCAGAACCAGCGGCATACAAATATTTACCATTTTCAAACAGACACAATTTTTCATCATAGTTGATGTAAGCTTTTTTTAGTTTTCTATCCGAACTACAAGAAAATAGCAGAATCGAAATACTTAATATTAAAATATTTCTCATCATCGTTTCATTGGTTTATTACCTCTTTCGACTACTCTTTCAAATTTGAATTTTCCAATTGTAATATCTCGTCCGAATATTCTAAATGGTAAAATCTGAAGTCTCGGAACAGGACTATAGTTATCCTTACTCTGGAAATCTTGTTCATAGGTTCCCGATCCTGTATAACCAGGCCCGCCTAATCCATTATTCTGCATTTGTGAAGGAGGATGCTGGTCATCAGGCGCAACAGATTGCTGTGGAGTTGGAAATGGATACCTATTACTTGCCCACTGATCTGCATTTTGAACAGCATTAAACACTTGAGCAGTAGTTGCGCCCTGCACCGGTATAGATTGAACCGAAGATCTTGCAGCTCCCGCAGCATAATCATTAACATCCATCAACTCACCTTCTGTTTGTGAAAATTCAGCGCCTTTTCCATTAGGTGTTAAGTAAAATTGCCTTGTTTTAAACAAATAGGCCATTTTCAATGCTCCGGCTAAATTCGCCATTGAAAAACCGTCTTTTGCATAGAAAACTTCTACCTGACCAAAAAGTGATGCATGCTTTTGATCTACAGCAATATCATACGCTCCAAATCTTCCTGAATTAACCTGATCAATATGTTTTGACACACTAAAAACTACCGTACTCCAAAACATTTCTTTAAACTCATTAATAGACTGATCATTTTCTCTTCTTAAATAAGCAAGCGCTCCTCTGTCTACACCTGGTTTTGCAAGCTCTCTTCGAATTTGATATTTCCTTTTTTCTAACCCTATTCTATATTTAGCTACAGCAATCAAATTTCCAACAAAAATATCACCATTCACATCTGTATTTATTATTGGATTATTTCCGAAACAAGCATAATTACTCATGCTCACTTGATCTTGAGGATCTAAATTCCATCTTCTTCCACTTCTTCCATCATACTCCCAATAAAGTGCTGTTGTATGCCCTTCACCTAACTCTTCAATTTTCTCTTGTGTATTGAAGGAGTAGCGATAGCTAGGCGTAGAATACTTTCTAGCGCTCATAGCCATACCAAATGGTGTGAAATCGCTGGCACTTACAACATCGGCATCGAACTTTTTATTCACGATAGAAATGATTTTTTAATAACCGTCTGTCACCCAATTCTTAGCCCAGATTTAGTTATAATGAATATCCCTAGTTAAAATATTTTTGTTTTTAAAAATATACTCGACATACTCACTCTGAACATATTGAATTCGGACAAGCTTATTTTTTTCAAATGACAGAACTA
Source organism: Chryseobacterium gleum (assembly GCA_945903925.1). Taxonomy (GTDB): domain Bacteria; phylum Bacteroidota; class Bacteroidia; order Flavobacteriales_C; genus JAHEZL01. Next base: position 6,386 of record CAMDPJ010000100.1, on the reverse strand, counting down.
ATGCATTGGTATAATTCGAATAGTGATCAGGGAAATTTATGTACCAAGCATTATTAATTTGTGAAGTTGCATCCATCAAAACAAGATTAAATTTTTCTTTCGAACTAAAGAAATCAGGAATATGGAATTCGTAAAGGAGCTTTTCTAAGCTATCACCAACACTAATATTATTGAATTCAAATAATGTATCAGAAATAGAACAATAATTCACATATACTTCGCTGGTTTTTTTATTTTCAAAGCGCTTTAAATCAGCAGTATGCAATACTATAGAGTCTTCGGCACTATAAAAACCAGTTAAAAATGGACCATCAGTATAATCTATTCTCTTATACCTTGATTCTTCAGTTAAATTATAATATGATTGATTGAGGTGTTTTGGCAGTAGATTACCCCAAAAAGAACCTGTTAAGAAATTTGTTTCTTGTGTCTTGTTGTAAAAACAATAAGCATACATACCTGATTCAAAAAGCAACAATACTTTTTCATCTAAAATTCGTCTTAAGTTATTTGGTTTACTTTCACGAGGATATAATTGTTCTCCAATTAAAGTTAATTTCAAACGGTCTATGTACAGGGAGTCAGTCCTATTTATACTAACTATTTTTTTTGTTCTTTGATAACTACAAGAAGCGTAAAAAGGAAAAACAACAATAATGATTAATACAAAACTGGATATACTAATTAGTGCTTTCATTAAAAGGCTGTTTTTTGAATTAGTTTAAAATTCATTCCATTACCAAAATCAGAGCCAGGTCTACTCTTTTTACCAGTACTATCGTAATCCGTTGTTGATCCTAGCATTTGGTTTATAAGCTTGGATGTTTTTTTACTGAGTTCACAATTGTATTTAAGTTCTGTACCATTCTTAATATACTCCGTACAAACAACATAACAACCTTCTGTCCATTGCCCAACTTCAGTTTCTACAGCAGCTGAAGCTACTGGATGAATTTTAACCCCCCTACCTGAAACGTCACCGCCAGTTTCTCCACTTGATACAAGAGGTTGGACCCATTTAAATAATGATTGATTGGTGCCATCTCCTGTACCGGCAAGTGTATACGTGTCATCAGGTAACCGTTTACCTGATCCCACAGCAGTACTCGCTTCTCCACCTGGAGTGATAGCAAAACCTGAAGCCCCCTCACTGTCTTTACCTGAAACATGGTAAACACCTAATGTATAAGAAGCATCATTCTCCAAATTTAACACACTAAGCCTTTTGCCATATTCACCTTCTGAGAAAGTATAAGTTTTAGTCTCAGTACCATCGTTAACTCTAAACACATCATCACCTGATACGATTTTAGTACTAGATATTCCCCATTTACCGTCAGTCTTAGTAATATCTAAAGTGTCAGCCCCCATCCAATCAACAAAAATTATTGGATTATTAGAAAATGTGGTATATGGGCTTTCATACATCTTAATAACAGGATCCACATTCCACCTTCTCCCCAACTTACCATCATACTCCCAATAAAGTGCCGTTGTATGTCCTTCTCCTAACTCTTCAGTTTTTTCTTGTGTATTGAAGGAGTAGCGATAGCTAGGCGTAGAGTACTTTCTAGAGCTCATAGCCATACCAAATGGTGTAAAATCGCTGGCACTTACAACATCGGCATCGAACTCTTCCACAGTGGTTGCATTAGAGCTGATTGGAATAATTCTATCGCTCACAACAGCCAATACGTTACCTAAATGGTTGCTTAGTTCGTAAGATTTATGCCCTGTGTACAACGCCAAATTGGTAGCATCTTTTGTTTTGTTACTTAAGTTGTAAACGTTACTGATGTTGATTTTCTTGGTAGTTGCATCTATCGTTCCGTAAACATCTCGGCTGGCTATCACATTGTCAACTGGGGTATAAGTTCCCAATCGGCTGCTGCCATAAATATCTTGCTCTAACAAAGTGTATTTCTCTGTGTAGAAACTGTTGCCAACGGAAGTATATTTCTTACTGTAAATTGCCATAACGTTGCCCGATGCATCACGAACATAATAAGAATATTCCCATTTACTTTCATCTGAAGCACCATTTATTGTGCGTGGTTTAACTATTTTAACTGTTCGGTTGCCCATAGCATCGTATTGGAATTCTAAATCGGGTTTGATAGAACCAGCAGTTCTGGTTACTGATGTTACTTTGCCATTTACATGCCGTTTGGAAACTCTAAAAATAGAATAAACACTAGTGCAGCAGTGTGTTACAGAAGCTATATTTACTTTAGAAGAGGCTATCATTATCCGCCTTAAATTTAGCACTATTTGACTTTCAAACAACAACTTAACTATAAATTGTTCGTATTTAAAAACACCTTTAGGTTGTTATTTTTATTATTTTCATATCTTCGTTATATAAATTGTTCTTATGAGCGATAGAGAATTAAAAGACATATTGAAAAAGCTTGAAGCTTTTAAAAAAGAAGCCAAGACTTCACCTGACAAGGTGAAAAACATGCTTGTTGCCGCAGGTATTCTTGATAAAAACGGAAACGTTACAAAGGAATATAAAGCTGCTTAATGTACACAACCCATACTAATTTAATTATTGCATTTCATGGCTGTGACCAATCGGTAGTTGATACCGTTATCACAGGCAAGCAACCATTAACTGGTAGTGAAAATGCTTATGATTGGTTAGGACACGGGATTTACTTTTGGGAGAACAATTACGACCGAGCATTAAAATACGCACAAGACTTAAAAAAGAATCCTAAAAAAAGTTCAAAAAAGGTTACTAATCCAGCCGTAATAGGAGCTGTAATCGACTTAGGATATTGTTTGGATTTACTTGAAGACAAATCATTACAACTACTTAAAAATAGTTATGAAATCCTAAAAAACTTCCACGAAGCAACAGGAACCAAGCTTCCTGAAAATAAATTGCAAGAGAAAAACATTCCAATGCTCCGATACTTAGATTGTACTATCATCAACTTCCTGAACCAATATCAAAAATCTAATGATGGACATGAATTTGATTCTGTAAGAGGGGTATTTGTTGAAGGTGGGGAGCTTTACGAAGGGTCTGGGTTTAATGAGAAAAACCATATCCAAATCTGTGTGCGTAATCCTAATTGTATTAAAGGATATTTTATTCCAAGAGTGGAAGACCCTAAATTCCCTAGGGTATAACTCTTAACCCATCGGATGCACTCTCAATATCTTCTGTTTTAACTCTTCCACATTAGCCATATTATATCTCTCGGAAGCCGCATTTTAAGCCAATGGGGCGATTTTATTAAAACAATTGAATCTTTCCCCATGCTGGCAATAATCCTAATTCTATTTCTTACAATTCTCAACTTTTAGAAGCTAAAAAATTTAGAATTAAGCACAATCAAAATGTGCTCTGCAATCTCTGTGTTTAAATCTCTTCACAGAATTGAATCAAACGAACATAAAACAAGATGTTCTGCGATAGCTATAAATATTTGCCACTCTATAACCATTGATTTTTCGTTCAAACTACTCAACTACTCTATTCTTATTTTCAATAATTCAATGAACTCTATTTTTTACTCTCTCAAATTTAAAGATTTCACTTTTTCTCTCAACACGATTTTCTGATTTTTTATCCAACCTTCTAAAACCCTTAATTTTACTAAATGTCTCTTATAAGCAACGGTTTCTTATAACTGTCTTATGAAATGGGCACGATACGCTCAAACAGGATTTTGCTTTCTAATAATTTATCATTTTCATCAAAAAGAAGATTTAAAAAGCATCTATCATATTCCATTCTTCCAATTTCATATTGTAATGTATTGTCAGCATCATACGAACCTTCAATTTTAACAAAAAGACAATTTCCGAGTAGTTTTATTATCTCATTTTTTGAAGCTCCTTTAAATAGATGTTTTTTTGTTAAATCATCTATCATATCATACCTCAGATTTTCATTTAAACCATCCCCAACAAGCCATTTTTGACTATCAAATTTTGTTTCAGCCCCGCCATATCCAGCATCACAGCCAATCAAACACAAGCTGACAAACGTTCCAATTATTAATAATCTCAAAACTTTCATTATAGAAACAAATATTATTTTAATTGCAATACTTATTCAAATTTAGTCTAAAATCATAATGCCCAAGTTCATAATTATCAATGAAATAAAAGTTCGCTTTTTTATTTAATAATAAATTCTTGAATTTCTCTCCAGTTATTGAAATCTCTTTTCTGGCTATTCTTCCTTCTTTTTTTTCTGGAAAATAGTCATAGACACTCACTTCACATTCAGTTACTGTAGAATCTTTGAGCATAAACGCAATTTTGATAACACGAAAGTCTTTTGTTTCCTCGCAAATAGCCTTCAAATCAGAGGCAGATAAACCTGATTTGAAAAAATCGTAAACACTTTGATTAGGCTCAAGTCCAAAATTATAAAGTTCCTGTTCGCTAAATCTTGTTGAGACATCTTGAGTCTTAGTAAAACAAGAGCAACAACAAAAAATAATTGTTGCTATTAGTATATTATTTCTTATCATATTAATGTAGATATTTTAGCTAACGCTTATCAGCTATTGCTTTTTCCTCCTTCATTGAACTTGTAACAGTTTGATTTCCTGCAGCATCGTAAGTGTAAGTAAAAGTTAATGATTTGAACCACTTTTCTTCCACTCCATCTACACATTTCGTGTAAAGACTAGTCCAATTCTCTTGTGTTACTCGAAGAGCATCATTGTTTTGACCAGTTGCGTTAGGGTTACTTTCATACACTTGTTTATGTGTCACAACATTTTCATAGCCTGTACCTAAGTTACTAACTTGCCTAAGTGTAAATTGTGTACTTTGTGAATTAAACTCAATGTATGTATAACCCGTTGATGATTTTGAAGCCCGAACAAATTGATTACCTCTATCAGATGCTGATAACTTCTCTCGACCAAGTTCTTCAAGTTTCGCTACATTTTGGGAGAAATTATAAAGCGGTGCGACTACACCTGAAAATCTTGCTCTAGTCCCAATTGCCGTATTCCAGGCAAAATAATCAGATGCCCTTTTGTTTAATCTGCTATCGTATGTCGTGAATTTCGGAGCATCGTCACCAATTTTAATTACGTAAGCCTTATCAAAATTTACATTTATTACCTGATTTCCTTCTCTAGGGTCTTTTCCATCTGGGTCAACTAATGGAATTGGATTATTTAACACAAAATTGTACGGGCTTACATCAGGATAATTAAGCGCAGACGGGTCAATCGCCAACCATCTTCCACTTCTTCCATCATACATCCTCGCGCCGAAATCATACGAATTACCTTCTGAATTAATCTCATCATCTTTTTCTTTCCCATTGAATCCGTAGCGATAGCTAGGGGTTGAGTGATTTTTGTCACTCATGAAAAAACCAAATGAAGTGAAATTACTCGCACTTAAAATATCCACTTCGAACTTTTTATTCACGATAGAAATGCTGTTTAGTTTTTGATTATAGTCTATAACTGTTTAAAAAAAACGCCGATAATTCTTAGTTTCGATCAATTTGCCGTTATCCCAAATTTCTTCTTTTGTTAGCTTACCTTTTTCGGAATAAAATTCTATTTTCTTAACATATCCTATATCGTCATAATTTGTTATGATATTGATTTTACCACATTCATAGTAAATCGTTTCTTTTTTTGGCTCACCATTCTCAAAATAAAAGGCAGAAAATAAAATACCGTTCTGATCAAACTGGAACTGCACTGATTTTGATTTATCCTCGCTAATATAATTTGACAAAGTCTTAATCAATCCATTTTTATGTTTTTCGAATAACACAAAATCTTGCAGTCCTATTTCCTTTTGTCCCGAACTATTAATTCCTTTTTTATAATTACAAGTAATATTTTCATTAAAAAAAGGAGTTAGGTTATAATTAATTTCATTAAACATCTTCACTAATGAATCCAAACTGAATAGTTCCGAGTTTCTCAAAAACCTCATTTTATATAACTCTCCACTTTCATTGTAGCTTTTTTCTGGTCCTATTTGGTCATTACTAGTTAAACTAAAGAAGCGTTCAAATTCAATAATGTTATTTCTAAAATATTGCTCTTTAATAAGTTTATTACAGTTATATAACACTTTTCTTATGAGCATTAACTCAAGTGAATCGTATAAAACATGAGTTATTGAATCTTTAGAGAAGTTAGCTTCTGCTCTCAATTTACCATTTTCAAAAGAAACCCAATTTCCATTAGGTAAATTATAGTCATCAAAAAGACTAATAAACCCCTGTTTATATATTTTCACATTATCTTTCTGCGCCTTTAATTGTAGAGAAATTACCACAAAAAAAAACGCGAATAAATACCTCATAATTTTCATACTATTCAAAAAAAAGTTATTCGACTTTTATGTCATCACCTAAAGTGACTTCAGTTGTTCTTTCA
>CAMDPJ010000099.1 GCA_945903925.1 Chryseobacterium gleum | reverse complement strand
GCCAATTTAACTTTTGAGCATAGTAATCCACAGTGCAATGTTGTTAACTGATAGAGCTTAAACGAAGCCCCAGCCGCCAACTTCCGTATATTTACCCAACTTATAGAGCATGGCGGTTATCACACTTACAACCGATTTAGGATTGAAAGACTACTACGTAGGCTCCATCAAAGGCGCCATACTGAAGGATATTCCCAGCGCTCACATCATTGATATTAGTCACGACATACCCTCTTTCGATATTTCTGTTGCTTCATTTTGTTTGAAAAATGTGTACAAAGATTTTCCCGAAGGAAGCATTCACATCATAGGCGTTGCGCCAAGTGCCGATGAAAATACTTTGCATTTGGTGATTGAAAAAGACAATCATTTTTTTATTGGTGCTGATAATGGTATGTTTTCTTTGTTGTTCGATACTCCTGCCGATAAAATTTTCAGCATTCGCACAGGCGATAGAAAAGTATCGAAGACTTTTCCTACCAAAGATTTATTCGTTTGGACTGCCGCACACCTCGCGAAAGGTGGAAAGATTGAAGAGCTGGGCGACCCAGTAGAAAAAGTGAGAGAGCGCATTAACTTTAGAGCGATTAGCGAAGGTAACATCATTAAAGGAATGGTAACGTACATCGATTCTTACGGCAACGTGATTACCAATATCTCTAAAAAACTATTCATCGAAGTAGCACAAAAAAGAACCTTCGCCATTATTTTTAGAAGAGCCGATTATACCATCGATGAAATTTGTTTCAACTACAACGAAGTTCCCGAAGGAGAAAGATTGGCTTTGTTCAGCAGCTCGGGCTTCTTGGAAATCGCTATTAATAAAGGTCATGCCTCTTCCCTATTCGGATTAAAATTAAACGACACCGTGCGTGTAGAATTTTTTTAAGATGATTATTAGAATTGTAAAACTCACATTACAAGAAAACAAAACGCAAGATTTCTTATTGCTTTTTGATAAATACAAAGCCGCTATTAAATCATCGCAAGGCTGCATAAAAGTAGAATGCTCACAAAATATATTATCTCCCAATGTTTTCTTTACTTATAGTTATTGGGATAGCGAAGACGATTTAAACAACTACCGCAATTCACCTTTATTTAAAGAGGTTTGGCCGCAGGTAAAAGTATGGTTTGCCGAGAAACCAGAAACGTGGAGCAACGAGGTGATTTAACATGCTCACTTATTAGATTTTGGTGGTTTATTACACTATAGCAAATATTTAAAGATTACGCTTTAACCCCCCGCTTTCTATTTCTCAACTCTACAAATACAACTCCCGCAAACAACAGCAAAATAATTACCGAACTTATGCTGCTCAACCTTTTTCCTAATTTAAAGGAATCAGGATCGAATACAAAAGTGATTTTATGCCTGCCTAAAGGAATTGGCAAACCGCGCAAAGTATAATCAACACGCACATGATTCACCTCTCGCTCATCAATAGAAGCCTTCCAGCCATAAGGATAATAAATCTCAGAAAACACAGCGAATGCATCGCCCTTAACGTCGGCTGTGTATTCTAATTTGTTAGGTGCATAAGAAGTTAATTGAATGCTTCCTTCGGCACTAAAAACCTTTTTGTTCATTGCCCCTTCCTCAAAAGAACTTGCAGAAATTAAAGCAGTTCTTTTAGGATTGATTTTGCGCAAAGCATCAATCTCTTCTTTAGCTGTTTTGGTTAGTTGCAATGAATCAATCAACCACACATTTCCTAAAGCATATCTATTGGTAATTACACCATTGCTTTCTGGCGATACAATAACATATTTAGTATTTAACATGTTTAGCACATTGGCCGATGAAAAAGCAGAAATATCCATTCTCATTGCTTTTTGCGCTTCGGTTTGCGCTTCTTGAGGAATATGATTTTCTATTAAATCTTGATACCTCCTTAATTTTGCTGGGTGATACCCTCCTACCGATTTATGAAAGTAAGAAGTATTGGCTTCGTTGAAAACATCGCCCGTTAAATTCAACACGCGATAATTTGAAGGATCTTTTAAAATCTCTTTATCGGCAGCTGTTGCTTCAATATCTGGAGCATTTTTTTGTTTGTGCGCTTTTTGAAATTTCTCTTTAGGGAAAAATGCTTTATCGAAAGGCAAAATATCTATCACACAAAGCACTGTAATGATAAGTACAATGTATTCGGCTTTCAATGTTTTTTTAGCCGCATAGTACAAGGCGCCAAAAGCCAAAGCAATAAATGTTAAAGAACGAAGCGCATCTGATTTCGACAAAGCTTCTCTTTGCTCTACAATGCTATCAATCAGCCATTGAGGGTAACCGCCTTTAAGCATTTCTGCATCGCGAGGAGAAGTATAGTCATCTAAGCCTATCATCCAGAAATACAAACATATCACCCCTACAATTGCAAAGCTGATGAGTAAATAGTTTTTGTATTTAGCTTTAGCAATCTCATCTTCGTTGCGTAAATATTCATTCAATCCAAATACAGCAGAAATTACTGCCAATAAGCTTGTAATCGATAACCACATAGACACCGAACGAAACTTATTAAACAATGGCAAATGATCGAACAAGAAGTAATTCAAAGCAGGGAAGTTACTACCCCAAGCCATCATCATCGATAAAGCAATAGAAACCATCAACCACCATTTTATCGCTCCTTTAATTAAGAAGAATCCAAAAATGGCTAAGAAAATAATGATGCTTCCAAAATAAATGGTTCCACCAGTAAAAGTTTGGTCGCCATGATAACCAGGAAACTGTTCTACAAATTTCTCTGCTTCATCTTTTCCTATTTTCTCTTTTAATTCATCATATATTTTGGCATCGGTGCCAATGTTCTCTGTTGAACCACCACCCATCAAACGTGGAATTAATACAGTAAAGGTTTCTTGTTTTCCTTCACTCCATGCAAAGGCATAATCTCTATCTAACCCTGTGGTTTTCTTGCTTGTTTTTGCGGCATCTCCTGATAATTCAGAACCACCTCTCATGGTTTCTTTTTGGTACTCGTAAGTGGTTAACATTTGTGATATGTTTGGCAAAATTGCTAGCACCACTGCTACTACCGCTGTGCCTGTTGATTTTAACCAACTGGCGATTTCTTTTTGCATAATAGCATAAACCAAATAAGCTAAAATTAAAACCGCTACTACAATACCTGTATAAAATGTAATTTGAATATGATTGCTATACACCTGTAAACCCAAACCTAAACAAGTTACCAAAGCACCTATTAAATACTTACTTCTGTATGTTAAAATGATTCCCGTTAATATTAAAGGAATATAACCAATAGCATAGGCTTTTGTGATATGTCCGGCAGAAATAATCACCACATTATACGTGCTCAACGAAAACATTAAAGCCCCTAAAAAAGCCTCAAAAGGTTTTATTTTAAGCACTACAAAAAGAATGTATAAAAACAAGAAATAGCCAAATAGAATTCCAGCAGTACTATTATCTGGAAAAGCAGTATGAATGGCTATTGTAATATATCTAAAAACATTTGTTCGCGCATCTCCCTTAATCATATAGGTTGGCATACCTCCAAACATGGCATTGGTCCATAATGATTTCTCCCCCGATATTTCTTCAAAGTCATCAATCTCTTTAGTCATGGCCTGCGATTGTTCATTGTCATGAGCATTTAGCGCTCTGCCATCAATCACTACAGGTTTGAAAAACAAAAATATCGAAAGCAATAAACCCAATACTATCAATACTAAATGAAGGAAAATGGGCTTTTTATAAAAATCTTGCATGACTTAAATTTTAGTGGAACGAAAATAACATTAATTGTTTAGTTTGAAAACAAGAATATAATGAAGTTAATCTTAACTAATCATCACCTCCATACATCAACTCGTGTATTTTACGCGCATAAGCCTCCCAATTGAAATTAGCTTTTACAAACTGCTCGCCGCTGATGGCTATTTTGTCGCTAAGCGCTTTGTTCCTTAATAAAGAAGATACCTGTTTCACATAATCTTCGGTAGTTCGACCAACCAAAATAGATTCACCATGCACTGCCCCTAAAGCATTGTTGGCTAAAGTGGATGTAACACAAGGTATTTGCATGGCCATTGCCTGAAGCAATTTATTTTGCAAGCCCGTACCAATCAACATGGGGGCTACTGCTATTTTAGATTGCGCTATAATATTGCGTATATCATCTACCCACCCAGTAATCTCAACATTTTTATTGGCCAAAGCTTGCACTTCTCGCGAAGGATCGGTACCTCCTATCACTACTTTTAAATTGGGAAAAGATTTGAGTAGCTCGGGCAAAATTTCTTTACACAAATAAATTGCTGCAGATACATTGGGTGGATAAGACATATTACCAAAGAAAATAATGTCGTATTTTTTTTCTCTTGCAGCTGGCACAAAGTAATCGGTATCTACACCGTTTGGAATTACTTTAACATCATCAACATTTGCAATATACAAACTATGTAAATCTTGTTCGGAAATAATTATTTTGTTTTTAAACCAAGGATAAACAAGTGCTTCATAATTTCTTAATCGAAAATATTCTATTCGGTAAATTTGCTTCATTGGAAAACGAGAACCATCAATTCTTCGCTCCATGCCTTTGGCAAAAGCATCCATATAATCGATGGTCATCTCTACATCAAAAAGATTTTTCACATATTCTGTGGTGCGCAAAAGTTGAAGGAAAATATGGTTGGGTTTAATTTGATCGATCAACAAATGAATATCTTGTGCCACTTTTGAGTTGTAAAAATACCCTGCTTGAAAAGGTAATTTCAAAATGAATGAGCGCAATATATTTTTAAGTATCGACCATGTTGAGATAGGAAAAACATGAACTTCTTTACAGAATTTACTGAGTTCAACTATACTGCTTTGCTCTCCTTCTTGATCGGAAATGGCTATTAAATAAACATCTTGCCATTTCGAAAACTCCTTAATAAAATGGTAAGCACGCAACTTATCTCCCTTCTCTAATGGATAAGGAAGTCGAGACAACAACACTATAGTTTTTGGTTTTTGCACTTACAATTCTTTTAAAAAAAGTTCAATTTTTTTACAGATGGCTGCATTGTCAAACTCTTCTTTAATAAGCTGTTGTGCATTGCCCGCCAAACGTTTTATTAATTGATTGTCTTGCAAGCATTGAATGACCGCAGAAGCAAAATCTACTGGTGAGTTGGCAATTAATATATGCTTTCCATGCGCACAATGAATTCCTTCGGCACCAATGCTAGTAGAAACAATACTTTTACCTATGGCCATTCCTTCAATAATTTTTACTCGCATACCTCCGCCCGAAAGAATGGGCACCACCATCACTTTTTTACTCTTATAAAAATCTCGAGCGTTGGCCACTTCTCCTACAATAATTACATTTTTTTGTTGATGTTTCATCAGCCATTCGGGCATGTCTCTACCCGCCAAATACAACTTTGCCTTAGGCACCTTTTGCAATACTAAATGCCAAACATTTTTTAAAAACCAATCAACCGCTTCAACATTGGGCAACCAGTTCATTGATGCAATATGAAAAACAGAAAAATCCTCTACTTTTTCTTCTTTCACAAACAAATCTTTATCGATAATAATGCCCGTTGGCACTGCAATTTCTTTTCCTTTAAAACCCATTTCTTTAAAAATGGCCAAGTCTTCTTTTGTTACTGATGCAATGCCATCTAACTTATCTAAAATTGATTTTTCGTACTCTTTCAATCTTTTCGACAAAAGAGTTAAGTAAGGTTTTTTTAAAATATTGTTGGCGTTTTCGGCTACACGTTCCCAAATAATATACTCTACATTGGGCGAGCGCAATACTATTTTGGCATTTGAAAAACTCCTGATTAAATCTATATAAGGCGTAACATACAAGCTTTCTAACAAAACAATATCATATTCGCATTCTCCCAATATTTCGGTTAGTTTTCTTTCGAAATCAGCAGAAATAAATCGTTTTACATTGTACGAAGCACTTTCAAACAAATTAAGAAAAGCATCCATCACGTGAATGGAAGTGTCGATAAATACTGCTTCTAAAGATGTTTTTTGTAAATATTCTTTCTCTATTTTATCGTATTGAACTGGATGCTTAGAAGTGCATACAGTAAGCACTTTCACCTGATGACCAAGCTCTAGCATACCTTGCGTAATATTATCCATACCTATAGCTCCTCCATCAATTGGAGGATACGGGGGGCGCTGACAAATTTGCAATATCTTCATTCTACTTCTTTTTGAAAAACGAACCAACTTTTCTAATTCCCCCTATGTAGTTAGACATGCTAAACAATTTAGAATCGCGGGTTGATTTATACGTTAAGAAAACGCCTATTGGCATCAATACAGAAGATGCCATCCACATGCCTATCATGGCATCGATATTATCGTTTTTAGCCATTTTCTCGAAAATGATGGAAATAACATAATACACCAAAAAGAACAATACAGCAATAACAACCGGCCAACCCAAACCACCTTTTCTTACAATTGCGCCCAGCGGAGCACCAATGAAAAACAAAATGAAACAAGCCACCGAAAGGGTGAATTTCTTATGCCATTCTAATCGATAATTGTTTTTGCTTCTCGATAAATCTTTCTCAAACAAATGCGATCTGCTAGGGTACCCTTGCGCCGAGCGCACCACCTGCTCGGCCTCACGCAATACATTTAATTTTTTATCGACAGGTATCATTGCCATAATATTCGAATCTAGCAAGAATGCCTGCACAGTATCTAACTTAGCCAAAATATCGTTATTGAAATAATAGTAAGTGTTCATGTCTTTTTCCAAGCTCTTTCTTCTAACCACCAACTCTACATCTAACGAATCAATGCAGTATTCCAACTGATCTATGTTCATCATTTGAGCAGAGTTTCTAAACACTGTGCCTTCTGTTTTGTTAAAATTGTAAGCCGACATATCAATATAAATAATATGCTCCTTAAAAGAACTTCGCAATAGGGTTCGTATGCTGTTCGGATTTTGGTCGTTTACCGACCTGTCTTCTTTGTAGGCGTGTCCGTTTACCAAAGAGAGCTTCATGTATTTCCCTCCCATTATATTTTCAATTCTACCCGAATCGGCAATCATGAAGCTATTGTTATCGCTGCTGTGATGATCAAAAAGCATCACCCCTCTCATGGTTTGATCTTGGTATTTTTTATCAACCCTAATGGTATAATCGTGCATACCATTGTAAAATACACCTTCTGGAATATTGAGTTCGGGTTTTTTCTGCACAATATCATTGAGTAAGCTATGCATTTTGAAAGCAGTTAGCGGCAAAGCAATATTGCTAAAATAAAAAGCGCCCACCGACATCATAGCATTAAACAGAATTAATGAAAACATTGTTTTCTGCAAAGAGATGCCCAATGATTTTAGAGAAGTAAGCTCATTGGTTTCTCCCAACTTACCAAAAGCCATGATGGAAGAAAGTAAGATTGATAAAGGCAAGCACATGGGCACATGCCACAAAGCAGCATACCACATCATTTCTAAAATAACCGATAAATCAAGCCCCTTCCCTATCAAATCATCCACGTACTTCCACATCCATATCATTAAAAACAGAAAATCTGTAATGATTAAATTAAGAATAAACGGACCGATAAAAGCCTTTATAATAAAGAGATGCAGACGTTTCACTATACTCAATTACTGAAATTACACATTATTCCTTGCTCTCAAATTTATCTAATATTTGTGATTTTATAACTAATACTTTATGTTTGCAGCCCGAAAAATATTTGGCGAGGTATCAGTCAGCGGACTGAGCAGGATTCATATCCGTCAGCTGACGGACGGGAGTTCAAAGCAAGTAAGGCTTTTAAAATATTTGGCGCGGTAGCTCAGTTGGTTAGAGCGCAGGATTCATAACCCTGAGGTCGGGAGTTCAAATCTCCCCCGCGCTACAAAAAAGTCCCGAAGCAATTTGGGACTTTTTACTAACTAAACTTATTTAACTCATGTATGCTGTATACGTTTTGTATTCGTATAGCCATAATCAAATTTACATTGGCTATACTTCCGATTTAATTAATCGATTTCATTCTCACAATCATTTCTCTAAAAAAGGACACACTGTAAAATATCGACCATGGACTGTAATTCATGTAGAATTTTTCGAACAACTAAAGGATGC